>NZ_CAJE01000026.1 GCF_000308215.1 Methanomassiliicoccus luminyensis B10 | reverse complement strand
CACTCCTACAGATCCGTAGGGTTCTAAGGTCAGCATCGTTCATGCCGTTGCCTCCCTGAGGGGCATCAATGCACCCTTCGCATGCATCCCGGCCTGCATGCAATCGACCAACGCTTTCCTCCGACGAGGGACGCAGCGCGATGTTGAACGACGCGTTGACATCTCACCCGGCCTTCCTCGCCGACGGCCCTGGCGCCCGATCGTGAGAGCCGGCCGCCAGGCGGCCCAGGTACACGAAGCCCAGCGCGCCGATCATGGCGATGGCGGCGATGCATCCCCACAGGACCACGGGGTCCAGGTGGAACAGGTCGTACAGCACTCCTCCGACGGCGGGGCCCATGGACCACCCGAACGTGCTGAAGATGCCGTAGGCGCCCATGTACCGTCCCCGCTCCTTCTCCGGGCTCAGGTCGGCCACCATGTTCATGGCCGACGGGGATACCGTGTTCTCGCCCAGGGAGGTGATCACTATGGCCGCCACCAGGAACCATATCCCCGAGGCCCATCCCATCACCAGGTAGCCGGCCGCGTACATCATGGCCCCGGCGGCCAGGACGTAGGGCATCCTGAACCGGGCGATGTACCGGGCCATGGGCATCTGCAGGAACACCACCATGATACCGTTGAGGGCGTAGAGCCATCCCACCGTGGCGACGTCGACCTGGAGGTCCTGGCTGGAGAACACCGCGAAGGTGGAGGTCAGCTGTCCCAGCACTATGAACAGCGGGATGGAGGCGAGGCACAGCACTATGAACAGACTGTTCCGCCCCAGCCTCAGCAGGTCGCTTACCCGGAACCGGTCCCCCTGGACCGAGCGCTGGGGCTCTGCGATCATGAGAAAGACCACCGCCCCGGCGGCGATGTTGGACAGGCCGGCGACCACGAACAGCCAGTGGAACGGCAGGACGGTGAGCATCATGCCGCTGATTATGGGGCCGAGGGTCCACCCCGCGTTCTGCCCGACCCTCAGGATGCTGTACCCCTCCATCCGGCGCCCCGGCTCCACGATGTCGGCGATCATGGCGTTGGAGGCCGGCTCGAACAGCGTGCCCAGGAAGGAGGAGCAGAGGATCAGCCCGGAAGTGAGCCAGATGTTGCCCGACAGCGCCATGGCGATGAACAGCGAAAGGAACACCAGCCCGCGAAGGCCCATGGGGAGCCACAGCATCGGCCGACGGCCCACCCGGTCGGACAGCTCGCCTCCCACGATCTGGCCCAGTGCGCCGGTGAGGGCCATGCCGAGGAACAGCAGGCCGACCGCGCCCATCCCCACGTCCAGCTCCCCGTTCAGGTAGATGGCCAGGAACGGCATGACTATGGAGTAGCCGGTGGCCGATATGATGCGGCCCGAGAACAGCAGCCAGACCCTGCGGTCCAGCCCTCGGTGGGAGCGGAGCGGCGACGTTGCGAAGCCTCGGGGGCCAGAAAAGGGAGGGGCTACTTGACCCTTTCCAGTGAAGGAACGCTCACTTCCTCTTCTTGAATTTACCCATGAAGCTGCGGTCCTCGGCCTCCAGGACGGCGAAGCGCTTCAGCAGGTCCTTCTGTTCCTGGTTCAGCTTCTCGGGGACCTTGATCTTGACCTTGACGTACTGGTCGCCCCGGCCGGAGTAGTTGAGGATCGGCATCCCCGACCCCTTGAGCCGGAACACCGTGTCCGATTGGGTGGAGGAGGGCAGCGTCACGTTGGCCTTGCCGTCCAGGGTGGGGATCTCGATGTCCGCGCCCAGGGCCGCCTGGGCGAAGGTGACGGGGAACTCCATGTAGAGGTCCGCCCCTTCCCGCTTCCAGGTGTTGTGGGGCTTGACGTCGATCGCCACGTACAGGTCGCCGTTGGGCTCCCCCGGCCCCCCCGCCTCCCCGGCCCCGGGGACGCGGAGGCGGGTGCCCGGCTCGACGCCGGCGGGGATGTCCACGTCGATGTGCGAGGTGCGCTGGATCTTCCCGCGGCCTTCGCACTCCGGGCAGTTGTTGCCCGGCGCCCTGCCGGTGCCGCGGCACCGGCGGCACGGCATCACCGAGATGAACTGGCTGAAGCCGCGGCCCTGGGCCATGCGGACCTGCCCGGTGCCGCCGCAGTCGGGGCAGCTGACGACCTTTCCGTCCTTGGCCCCGGTGCCGTTGCACTTGGCGCACTTGTCGAACTTGGGGACGGTGATGCGGCGCTTGACGCCGCGGAACGCTTCCTCCAGGGTTATCTGGAGGTCCATGCGCATGTCCCTCCCGCCTGAGGAGCGCTGCTGGCGGCCGAACAGCATATCAAAGATGCTGCCGAGGCCGCCGTCGCCGAAGATATCCCTCAGATCGCCCTGGTGGGAGAAGTCGCTCCAGTTGAAGGAGCCGTCCTGGAACTGCGAGTTGACGCCGGCGTGGCCGTACTGGTCGTACAGCTGCCGCTTCTTCTCGTCCGCCAGCACCTCGTAGGCCTCGGACACCTCCTTGAACTTCTCCTCCGCCACCTTGCGGTCCTCCTTGGTGACGTCGGGGTGGTACTGCATTGCCAGCTTGCGGTACGCTTTCTTTATATCGTCCACGCTGGCGGTCTTGGCGACGCCGAGCACTTCGTAGTAGTCCCGCTTGGTCATAGGCTCTCTTCCGAGGTGTTCAGTCCACTATGTGGAAGTCGGCGTCAGTATAGTCGCCCTTGCCGCCCTGGTCCTTCTTGTCGTCGTTCTGGGGCGGCGCCTGCTGGGCTTGCTGGGCCTGCTGCTGCCCCTGCTGCTGGGCCGCGGCGGCCTCTTGGTACACGCGGGTGGACACCGCGGACATCTCCTTCACCAGGGCGTCCATCTTGGCCTTGAGGGCGTCGATGTCGTCGGCCTTCATGGCCTCCTTCAGCTCGTCGGAGGCCTTCTTGATCTTCTCCCTTTCCTCGGCCGTGACCTTGTCCCCGAGCTCGACCAGGCTCTTCTCGGTGGTGTAGATCAGGGTGTCGGCCTGGTTGAGGACCTCCACCTTCTCCTTGCGCTTCTTGTCATCCTCGGAGAACTGCTCGGCCTGGTGGACCATGTTGGAGATCTCGTCCTTGGACAGCTTGTTGGAGGCGGTGATGGTGATCTTGGCCTCCTTCCCGGTCCCCAGGTCCTTGGCCGAGACGCTCAGGATGCCGTTGGCGTCGATGTCGTATGTGACCTCGATCTGGGGCACTCCCCTCGGAGCGGGCGGGATGCCGGAGAGCTGGAACTTGCCGAGGGACACGTTGTCGGCGGCCATTTCGCGCTCGCCCTGCACGATGTGCACCTCCACGCTGCTCTGGTAGTCGGCGGCGGTGGAGAACACCTGCGACTTCTTGGTGGGGATGGTGGTGTTCCTGTCGATCAGCTTGGTCGCTATCCCGCCCAGGGTCTCCACGCTGAGGGACAGGGGCGTCACGTCGAGCAGCAGGATGTCCTTGACCTCGCCGGCCAGGACCGCCGCCTGGATGGCCGCTCCCATGGACACGCACTCCATGGGGTCCACGCCGCGCTGGATCTTCTTGCCGACGAGCGTCTCCACGAAGCGCTGGACCACCGGCATGCGGGTCGGCCCGCCCACCAGGATGATGCTGTCGATCTGCTCCGGGGTCAGCTTGGCGTCCCTGAGAGCGTTCTGCAGGGGCGCCTTGCACCTCTCCACTATGGGGTTGACAAGCTCCTCCAGCTTCGCCCGGGTGATGTTCGTGGTGAGATGCTTCGGGCCGCTCTGGTCGGCGGTGATGAAGGGCAGGTTGATCTCGGTGGACATCGTGGACGAAAGCTCGATCTTGGCCTTCTCGCAGGCCTCCCGGACGCGCCACATGGCCATCTTGTCCTTGGTGAGATCGATCCCGGTGTCCTTCTGGAACTGGCCGGACACGAAGCCGATGAGCGCCTGGTCCATGTCGGTGCCGCCCAGCTGGGTGTCCCCTGAGGTCGCGATGACCTCGAACACGCCCTCGCTGAACTCCATGATGGTGACATCCAGCGTTCCTCCGCCCAGGTCGAACACCAGGATCTTCTGGGAGGACTTGGAGTTGTCCAGCCCGAACGCCAGCGCCGCGGCGGTGGGCTCGTTGATGATCCTCACGACCTCCAGCCCGGCGATGGCCCCGGCGTCCTTGGTCGCCTGCCTCTGGTTGTCGTTGAAGTAGGCGGGAACGGTGATCACGGCCTTGTCGACGGTGTCCCCGAGGTAGGCCTCGGCGTCCCTCTTTATCTTCTGGAGGATGAACGCGGAGATCTGCTGGGGAGTGTACTCCTTCCCGTGCACCTGGAACTTGTAATTGGTTCCCATCTTCCGCTTGGCCGCGGCGATGGTGCCCTCGGGGTTGGTGACGGCCTGGCGGCGCGCCGGCTCGCCCACCAGGAGCTCCCCCTCCTTCGTGAACGCGACGTAAGAGGGGAAGGCCTTCCCGCCGAGGCTGGTGCCTTCGGCGCTGGGTATGATGGTCGGCCTCCCGCCTTCCATGACCGCGGCGGCTGAATTGCTGGTCCCTAGGTCTATCCCGATGATCTTAGCCATTGTTGTCACCTGTGTTCTTAGCTACCTTTACCTTGGAGCACCTCAGCACCTTGTTGCCGAGGAAATATCCCTTCTGGTAAACTTCCAGTATCTTGCCGTCCTCTCCCTCTCCCAGCGCGAACGCCTCGTGCACGGAGGGGTCGAACCTCTCCGAGGGGATCTCCTTCACTTCGTATTCTCTCAGGAGGGCGGCGATGTTCTCATGTATCTTGATGATGCCGTCCTTCAGCTCCTTCTCGGAGCACTGGGCGGCGAGGGCGCGCTCGAAATCGTCGAACACCGGCAGGAGGTCGGCGAGCAGCTTCTCGTTGGCTGCTTTGACGATCTCCTCTCTCTCCCGCAGCGTTCGCTTCTTGTAGTTCTCGAACTCCGCCTGTACGCGGCGGGCGGTGTTCAGGTAGTCCTCGGCCAGAGCAGCCTGCTTGTCCCTCTCCTTCTTCAGAGAGTCAAGCTGGCCCTTCAGCGAGGCGATCTCCTCGGAGACCTCGGGAGCGGTCCCTCTTTGCTCTGACCTTTCCAGATCGTCCATCCTGTCACCTTTCTCGTGCTTTCCCATGTTCAGAAGTGTTAAGAGGTTTGGAAAGGGGGCTCGCCCCCCTGGGTTTCTCAGTCCATGTCGCCCATGCCGCCCATGCCGCCTGGGGGCATTCCGCCCGGAGGCATGCCAGCGCCGCCCTTGGAGGCGATGACATCGTCGATCCTGAGGATAAGGACCGCGGCGTCGGTGGCGGAGTTGATGGCTTGCCGCCCGACGCGGATGGGCTCAATGACCTTCTCGTCCAGCATGTTCACGACCTTGCCGGTGTAGACGTTGATACCGGCGTGGGTCTTGCCGTCCTTGTGGGCCTTCCTCAGGTTGATGAGGACGTCGATGGGGTCCAGTCCGGCGTTCTCGGCGAGAGCGGTCGGGATGACCTCCATCGCGCTGGCGTAGGCATCGATGGCGATCTGCTCGCGGCCGCCCACGGACGCGGCGTACTCGCGGAGCCTCATGGCGATCTCCACCGCGGTGCTGGCCCCGCCGGTCACGATCTTCCCGTCCTCGATAGCCACGGCGACGACGCTCATGGCGTCGTCCAGGGAGCGCTCCACCTCGGCGATGACATGGTCGGTGCCGCCCCTCAGGAGAAGGGACACGGCCTTGGGGTTCTTGCAGCCGGTGACGAAGGTGTACTCATCGTCCTGGATCTTGCGCGCCTCTACCTTGGCGGCCAGGCCCAGGTCCTCGGGGGACAGCTCCTCGATCTTGGTGATGACGTTGCCGCCGGTGGCCTTGGCCAGCTTCTCGATGTCGGACTTCTTGACCCTGCGCACGGAGTAGATCTTCTCCTTGGCGAGGAAGTGCTGGGCGAGGTCGTCAACGCCCTTCTGGCAGAATACCACGTTGGCGCCGGCGTCCTTGATCTTCTTGACCATGTTGCGCAGCATGTTCTCTTCCTCATCGAGGAAGGCCTGCATCTGGGAGGGGTCGGTGATCTCGATCTTGGCGTCGATCTCGGTCTTCTGGACCTCGATGGCGGCGTCGAGCAGGGCGATCTTGGCCTTCTCCACTACCTTGGGCATGCCAGGGTGTACCGGCTCCTTGTCGATGATGACGCCCTGGATGAGCTCGCTGTCGTCCATGGAGCCTCCGGTCTTCTTGACCACCTGGATGTTGTCCATGTCCACGGACCACTTGCCGTCCTTCTCGGCGACGGCGGTCACGGCCTTCACGGTCAGGTCGGACAGGTAGTCGCGGGAGCCGCTGACGGACTTGGAGATCATGGAGGTCTCCGCGATCATCTTCAGGGCCTTCTTGTCCTCGACCTTGACATCCTTGGCCACGCTGTCCAGGACCTCCTGGGCCTTGGTGGCGGCGAGCCTGTACCCGGCGGCGATGATGGTGGGGTGGATGTTGGACTCGATCAGGTCGATGGCCTTCTTGAGCAGCTCACCGGACAGAATAACAGCGGTGGTGGTGCCGTCCCCGGCCTCCTCATCCTGGGTCTTGGCGACCTCGACCAGCATCTTGGCGGCGGGGTGCTCCACATCGATCTCCTTCAGGATGGTGACGCCATCGTTGGTGATCACAACGTCCCCGAGGGTGTCTACGAGCATCTTGTCCATCCCACGGGGGCCCAAGGTGCTCCGGACGGCGTCAGCGATGGCCCTGGCGGCCATGATGTTGTTGTACTGGGCGTCCTTTCCCTTGTCTCTCTTGGTACCCTCCTTAAGGATGAGTATAGGTGTATTTCCCATTCCCATGATTTTGCCTCCAATTTCAGATCAATAGATACGAAGCTAGCGGTTTCTAGCTAAGCGGCCCGATGAATGTTTGTTCTTCTATATAATCATGTCGCATTTGGAGGACTGTCCCATACGTTCTATGAGCGGAGAGGCTGCGGGAGGCAACATGGAAATAGTGAAAAGCTTCTTCTACGGGCAGGAGCTGCTCGGAGCGGTGAACATGGGGGAACTCGAGACCAGTCTGGCGGTGCTGTTCAAGCGCAAGGGCAAGAACGTGATCACCGAGACGGAGTTCATCTTCACGGTGTCGTTCGATTTCCGCTGGTTCACCCCCAAGGAGGCGCAGGTGCTTCTGGACCTGGCGCTGAAGCGCGGCCTGCTGTCGAGGACCGAGGAGTTCCTCAAGCCCACCTTCGACTATAAGGACGTGGAGGCGTCGCTGTCGTTCCGCCCGAGCAAGGAGGTCCTGGTGGGGGAAGCGGAGGCGCCGTCCCTGTTCGCGCAGCTCATACATCTCATCTCCGAGAATGGCGGGATGAAGAAGAGGGACGCCGTCGCTAAAATAAACAGGGCGCAGGAGAAGCTGGGGGTCGACGTGGAGGTCGCCGCGATATTGGTGGCGAAAGAGATGGGGCTCGATGTCGAGAAGTACATCGAGCCGGCCAGGGAAGAGGTCCGGAGCCGGTGAGGCTCACTTCTTCTTGATGAGGTCGCCGAGGGTCAGGACCTTTCCGGCAGAGTGGCCGCCTTCGGTCTTGACCACCGACACTTTCTCGGTGAGCTTTACCCCGAGCTCCTTCTCGAGCTTCTTGATGAGAGTATCGCTGGGCCTGATGGAGCCGTTCTCCAGCTTGGCGACGATGCTGACCCTCTCGTTGAGCTTGGCGGCCAGCTCTTCCTGCTTGAGGTTTCGGGCCATGCGGGCGTCCCTGATGATGCGGGCGTACTCCGGCACCAGGTCGACAGCGGTGATCTCCCCTTCCTGGTATACGTCCCTGGTTCGCATGCGCCTCTCGCGGGCCTGCAGGCGCTCGGCCACCATGGCCCTGCTGGGCGCCGCGCCGGTGGCGGACTTCTTGCCGCCTCCCTTGCCGTCCGAGCTTTCCCCGAACCGCGAGCATTCCTTGCACACCTTCAGCTGGGTGCCCTCGATGAAAATCGTCTTCGTATATTCGGACTGTTTGCCGCACATCTCGCAGATCATTTCAGGTCGGTTTCACTAACAGTGAACATCGATTTAAGATATGCGGCGAGAAGCTCCCTATGCTTGCGAGAGAACGCAGGTCATTCAAGCGAGTTCACTTGCTCAATCTTGTACAGGTGGCTAGGTGCTCTCAACCCCTTCCGCGTTCGGCGCCCGCGTTCGAACGAGGGCTGCGACAGGCTCGGCCGTGACGACCGGAACCGACGCCTGTGAACAGGATCACTTGTTCAGTAGCCAGCGAGCGGTTGCCTGTCAGTCGGCACGAGGTTAGAGGCCCCGCACGCCGGACCGGACTGTCGGTGCATCGCTCTTGATGTTATCATTATCCCGGCTGCGAAATATGTGTTAATCAATATCATAACAGGCTTAGCGAACGCAAGAAATGCTTTTTAATCCGAGTTATACCTATATAGTAAAGGCGGACTGAGCGGATGAGGAAACGATCCGCTGAGAACCTGCCAGCGATTGGGTGGTTGCGCAATTCGTCCAGTCAATGTTAATTGCGAAACTGTCTTATAGCTCAGGCCTAGATGTGAGAGAGTGCCGAGGTGACCCCAGTGAAGGAACCGCAATTGGAAGAGCTCGTGTCGGAGATGAGGGACAAGATCGAGGTCCTGGAGAGGCGTAACGGCGAACTTCTCGAAGAGATCCGCAGGGTCGAGGGCGAGAAAAGGTACGTCGAGAGCGAGCTCTTCCGGCTCCAGAAGGAGCTGAAGAGGATGCGGGCGGAGATGGAGAGGCTGAAGTCCCCTCCCCTGATCATCGGGGCGATCAAGGACGTTCTGGCCGATGGCCGCGTCATCGTCAAATCCTCCACTGGTCCCGACTTCATCGTTTCCACCTCGGAATATGTTCCCATGGAAGACCTCATCGTGGGCGCCAGGGTCGCGCTGAACAAGCAGACCCTCGCGGTCATGGGCGTGCTGCCTCCGTCTCTCGATCCCATCGTCATCGGGGCCGAGATAATCGAGAAGCCTGCCATCTCCTACGGGGAGATCGGCGGACTGGAGGAGCAGGTCCTGGAGGTCCGCGAAGCGGTCGAGGACCCCCTGCTGAGGCCTGAGCTGTACAAGAAGGTCGGCATCGAGCCGCCCAAGGGAGTGCTGCTGGTCGGCCCGCCCGGAACGGGGAAGACCCTCCTGGCCAAGGCGGTCGCTCACCAGACCAACGCCACGTTCATCAGGTTCGTGGGGTCCGAGCTGGTCCAGAAGTACATCGGCGAGGGGGCGCGCCTGGTCAGGGAGCTGTTCGAGCTGGCGAAGGAAAAGGCGCCCAGCATCGTGTTCATCGACGAGCTGGATTCCATCGGCGCCAAGAGGCTGGAGGTCGCGACCTCAGGGGACCGGGAGGTCCAGAGGACGCTCATGCAGCTTCTCGCCGAGCTTGACGGGTTCAACCCCATCGGGGACGTGAAGATCATCGGGGCCACCAACCGCCCGGACATCCTGGACGAGGCGCTGCTCCGGCCCGGTCGTTTCGACAGGATCATCGAGATCCCCGTGCCCGGCTACGAGGGCCGCCTGGAGATACTGAAGATCCACATCAAGAAGATGGCCATCGAAGAGAACATCTCGCTTCCGGAACTTGCCCTCAAGGCCGAGGGCGCTACCGGCGCGGACATCAAGGCGATCTGCACCGAGGCCGGCATGTTCGCCATCCGGGACAACCGGGACCACGTCTCGATGCTCGACTTCGAGAGGGCCATCGGCAAGGTGCTGGATAACGAGGCCAACAAGATCGTCGAGTCCGGCGTGATGTTCGCCTGAAACGCCTTTCTTAAAAACATTTTCCATCTCATTTATTCATCGTATTCTAAATATCCAGAATAATACTCACATTGAGATATTTTGGCCTAACTTGTTAAATATATAGCTCCGGGCTCCGGGGGAACGATGAAGAAGCCCGAGGTGCACAAGGCCTTTGTTGACGATGTCGCCGCGCGCATTCTCATCGCCGCGCTGGGCCGCCCACTCACAGCGCTCGACGTCCGCGATGCCACAGGGATCCCTGTCGCCAAGGTGTTCTACAGGATCAAGCTGCTGGAGAAGCACGGGCTGCTGTCGGAGTCCGGGAAAGTGGTGGACCGCAAGGGGAGAGAGGTGCCCCTGTACCGTTCCAACCTGTACAACACGTACTTCTTCATAGACCACAGCGGAAAGCTCAGGGTAAGGTTCCAGCTGGTGGCCGAGAACGAGAGCCAGGAGGACTTCACGGTCGACGGCTCGGCGCTGGTCTAAGAGACGTTGCGCCCGAGGTCCTCGCCGCCTTCGAAGTATTGCTGGATGGTATTGTAGATGTCCTCCATCCCGGTGCCCTGCTCTGAGGAAACGGGGGTCAGCTCCTTGTACATCCCCACGTTCTCCATGGCCTTGAGGAACTCTATGCTCATCACCGATTGGGAGCTCATTTCGCGTTCCGTCAGGGCATTATAGAGGGCGTAGGGGTCGCGGGACCAGTTGCCCATCCCCTCCAGCTGCTCCTCGGTGAGCAGGTCCGCCTTGGACAGCACGTTCAGGATGGGGAGGGAGAAGCGGAACTGGGTGATGGCGGCCAGCATCATATCGGAGACGAAACCGTTGGGCGTCCTGGCGAGGGTGGGGTCGGACAGGAACACCAGGAAGCCGTCCTCCTGGCCCAGCTCCTCCACCAGGTTGGTGGAGGATTGCCGGAAGGCGAACAGTTCCATCTGCCCGGGGGTGTCGATGAGCGCGAAGTTGGTCTCCATCTTCTTGACGGCGGGGACCCATTCCTTGGTGTTGACGGCCATGAGATCGGAGGCCACGATCTGCGCGCCGTTCGGCCCCAGCGAGTAATCCTTCATGACCTCTCCCAGGTTGATCCAGTCCCGGATGTCCACATCAGCCTCGTACGGAATGAAGTCGGTCCCGGGGTCAAGGTTGACGATGATGGAATCGATGCCCTGATTGTCGAGCCATTCCTTGTACGCTTGTACCATGGAGCTCTTGCCGCTGCCCGCGGTGCCGATGAAATAGATGTACCTCATGTTCTCCCTCGATAGTTCCGATAGAGGACTATGGAGGACACATTGATAAGGCGATGAAATATGTTTTGGCCCAGGACACATAAAATCCGCCGCCATGGACTTCGCGCTTTGGGCGGAACGCTGCTGTCGACAGATCATATCCACTTATGCTGAGCGAACGAAAAAAGGAGAACGGGGCAGGAGCCCCGTTCATGGATAGGTTTGCTCTCTGGCGTTTCAGCTCGGAGCGGTCCCGCTCGCCGTTCCCACGACCTGGTCGCCGTAGTAGGCAGTTATGATGTATGGCGCTCCCGGCGTGAACTCCGAGTTGGGCACGACCACTGAGACCTCAGCAAGGTTGTTCCTCGCGAAGCTGAAGCCTGTGCTCTCGAAGGTCTTGCCGTCAATTTCCAAGACGATGCGGGTGACGTCAAAGCCCGCTCCCGCATGGGTCACTTCGCTAAACAGCTTGAGCTCCATGTAGAACGCGGTATGGTTCTCCCCCGCTGTCCTTGTGCCGGTGCCCATCATCGATATCGTGCCCTCCGGGACGACCGTTACGCTGACCTCGATAGGGTCGCCAATGACGTTGCCTTCACCATCGGTCGGGGTCACGCTCATAGTGTAATTACCGAGCTGGTCGAAGCTGGCCCTGAACGAGAAGTCGCCGAGGATCCCCGTGGGCACGGGCCCGTACGTGACGGTGAAGTCACTGGACGGCGTCAGGTCGACCTGGAAGTCCAGATCGCCAGTGTAGACACCTCCGTCAGAGGTATTGATGACCGAGACGCGGAGCCAAAAGTCCTCGGCCCCCGCTAGTGAGTAGGGGGTCCAGGCCTGAGGGACCAGCACCACGATGTCGGCGGTCTGGTTGTCCTCTCCGGTCCCAGGCTCATCGGTCCCAGGCTCACCGTCACCTCCATCGCCATCCCCCTGCTCACTCAGGACGCTCACCATGAACTCGACGGAGGCCCCGATGACATTGAGCTCGCTATCGTGCGGCGTGATCTTTACCAGGTAGTCTCCCGTCTGTTCGAAGCAGATGGTGAAGCCACAGAGCCCGGCCTGATCGCCAGGCCCAGGTGCACCCACGACGCCGCCGGACGGAGTGATCTCGACCTCGAAAGTAACATAGCCAGTATAGAACTGGCCATCAGGGGTACAGGTCCAAAGGTCGACCCGGTCGGTCTGACCTACAGCCAGGCGTTCAGGGTACGAATATAGCACCAGCTCGACGATCGGGGCATTGCCCGATGAAGGGTTGGTTGCGGCGCCGTCCTCTTCTCCTACGCTCGACGATGACCCGTCCCCTCCATTAAGAAGAGGGTCCAAAGCATCGGTGGCGGGGTCCTTGGCAGGGTCGGCGAACGTTCCCAGGGCATATACGCCCAACAAGCTAGCCACCACTACCAGGACGAGCGCTACGACCGCCCCTGTCCCAAAACTACTTTTCATTTACATATCTCCAACTGTTCTTGATAAACTGGAGCGCTCGGGGATGCACCAGTGTCGTCCTTTCAGCAACATCAGTGCCGTCCTTTCGGACACACCAGTATTATCTATAATGATATTAATCCTGGATAAGCATAATACTTTGGTCAGCCCACTGCTTGAGCGACCCGAGAGAGGCGTTGATCGATTCGGGCCGTCCCAACATCCAGTATTCGGTCCTTGACCGATATTGATGATAGTAATAGAACAGGGCCGGAACCCATTAGTGTCGCATAGGGTTTACCGGCCCGGCCCCCTCATCTCGGGGCGTTGCCGCTTGTCATGGCCACGACCCGATCGCCGTTGTACGTCGTCATGGTGTACGGCGCTCCCGGCGTGTAGGCCGGGTCGGGCAGACCTATGCTGGCCATGCATGATCCGTGCCCGACCCTCGGATACTCATGGTTCGTGTTCTCGTAGGTCTGGCCGTCGATGCTCAGGACGGTCCTGGTGACCGCCGGGTCCGGCTGGCTCGCTACTGCTGGCATTTCCACGTAGAGCATCTGATAGAACACGGTGTGGTTGCCGGTCTTCTCCGCCCCATGGCCGACGAGCTGGGCGGGGGGCTGCACATACTGACCGTCCCCACCCGACTGATCGCCGTCGCTGCTGTTGGTCCCGGAACCGTTGCCGGCCCCCGTTCCATTGCCAGTACCGTTCCCGCCGTCGCCGCTGTCATCGGTACCGCCGGATCCGTCTCCGGCCCCTGAGCCGTCGTCGCTTCCGGAGCCTCCCGGCCCGTTCGGAACCGCCCCGCCCCCACCGTCAGACGGGCTGCCTGGTCCTCCGTCCGGGGGGCTGGAAGGCATGTTCGGCCCAGTTGGATCGGGGGTACTGGGACGGGGAGTGCCGGGACTGCTGCCGCCGGAGCCTGCACCATCACCGGAGCTCGGGGAGCTGCCCC
Organism: Methanomassiliicoccus luminyensis B10; assembly: GCF_000308215.1. Classification (NCBI taxonomy): domain Archaea; kingdom Methanobacteriati; phylum Thermoplasmatota; class Thermoplasmata; order Methanomassiliicoccales; family Methanomassiliicoccaceae; genus Methanomassiliicoccus; species Methanomassiliicoccus luminyensis. The sequence continues at coordinate 18,262 of NZ_CAJE01000026.1, read as the reverse complement.
CGGCGGACTGATCGCCGCTGCCGCCGGACGGAGATTCCGGCGTCGGACTCCATGGAGTTGTGTCGTCGGGGCCGGAGGGGCCGTCGGAACCGTTGCTGTTACGGCGGTCCCAGTCGTCGAACCCCCCGCTCAACGCGAACGCGGCGATCACGGCGACTGCCACCAGGAACGCCGCCATGAACGCGACATTTATCATCGAAGTGCGTTTCGCAATATCACCTCGGATGTGATATCTTACGTGATATCCACTATTGCATCCCACCTCGCATTTAACCCTTCGGTCGGGTGATGGCCTTGGCCGGCGCGCGGTGCTCCGCATCCCGCTCAAGCCGCCTCATTCCAGGACCATTGTCCGTGCCGCCGATATATTATAAGCGGACGTCGTTCACTTCACTATAAATCAAGTGAATGGCAGGACCGATGAAGCTCGATGACAAGGACCGCATCATCATAACGATGTACGCCGAGGACCCCGACATCTCCCAGGAGAAGATCGCCGCCCGGCTGAATATGACCCAGCCCTCCGTGGCGGCGCGGGTGGCCGCCTTGAGGAAAGAGGGAGGGCTGGAGAAGCAGCTGGGCGTGAACCCCATCAAAATGGGCATGTACCTGGCCAAGGTGGAGGCGTCCTGCACCGCGCCCCGCGACGTCCTGAAAAAAATGAGAGGGTGCCCGTACTTCGCCCACGGCTTCACCGCCTCGGGGCGGCGGAACCTGTTCATGCTGTTCTTCAGCGAGAGCATCACCACTCTCGAATCGATCGTGGACTGCCACCTTCGGTCCGATCCCTCGGTGAGCGAGGTCGACCTCGACCTCCTGATCACGTCGGAGAAGGACTTCGTCATCCCCATCCGGATGAAGCCGGACCTGTGCGACGGCGCTCCCTGCGGGATCGAGCATAGCTGCTACGAGTGCTCCTCTTTCAAGGAAGAGAAGTGCCTGGGCTGTCCCGCCACCGGCCAGTATCGCGGCAATGTCCTGGGACGGGCGGTGGCGTCCGCGCGGGAGCCCGGGTCCGCGCGTCAGTAGCCGTTCTTCTTCCCTGTCAGGCTCTCCAAGTCAACCCTGATGATGGCCATGTTGCGGATGCCCTCGTCGCTGTACCCAAATGTGGCCTGTCCGAACTGGTGGGTCATTATGATGTCCATGGCCTCGCGCTTCTCCTCGGCGTCCTCCACGAACCGAGCCCTTCCTGACCCGATCACGCTCTTGAACTTGATGGTCGACTTGCACGAGGTGTCCAACGGCCCCTGCATCAGATCATGTCCGGTATCCACTACGAAGCTTACGCGGGGGTTCTCCTTCAGCACGTCGATCTTGCGGCCCTTCTTGGCCGAGTGTATGTACAGCGTCCCGTCCCGGTAGCCATAGGTGGTCGGCAGGACGTAGGGGGTGTCCCCATCGCACATGGCGAAGCGGCACACCTTCTCCTTCATCAACAGCTCCTCGATCTCCTTGCGGTCGGTTATCTCCTTCTCCTTGAGCCTCATAATAGTTACAGAGCAGTATAGAAATCATAAATCTATTGCTTATATGTAATAGGCTATTTTCCTGTTCATCGCATTTTTAATCACAAAGGCCGGTCGTCGGACCGGCATACGACGAGACCCCAGAGCAAGATAGAGCACAGCGGCCGCGAGGGATCGAAGGGCCCGGGACCTTGCGGTGATGCGATACATCGGTGCGGAGAAAAGATGAGGAGCGGGCCCGGAGGGATATTCGGATCCTCGAAGAGCTTCGAAAATCTTTCGAACCCTCGGCCCATCGGTTAAGAGCCGATTGCTCTACCTAGCTGAGCTACGGGCCCCTCTGGACCGCTAAATATGGTCGGTGTACATAAGTCTTTCGAAAGCCGAACCGCCCTGTATTCTCTCCACAAAAAAATTTGCCAACAAGCAATCCTAAAATAGAGCCGGCGTTCAAGCAAGGTGCATGACCCTCGTGAGCGAGATCATGACCGTTCCGGTGCTGGTCCTATATGAGGACATGACCCTGCGCGAGGCGACCGTTCTGATGGCCGACCGAGGGATATCCGGCGCGCCGGTGGTCGGCGCCCACGGAGAGATGATCGGGCTCCTATCGGAAAGCAACATACTGGAATATGCGGCCGGCAAGGGGTGCGTGGGGCCGGGGTGCCGCACCCTCTCCTTCCTGACGCTTCCGTACGATAAGCTGGCGCGCGACGAGGCGTTGTGCCTCCGGTACAAGAGCATCGGGGATGCCAAGGTCAGCTCTGCCATGAACGACGAGGTGGTGACCGTCTCCCCCGACGACGACATCGGCAAGGCCCTGGACACCCTGATGCGCTTCGGGATCAACCGCGTCCCGGTGGTGGACAGGGACGGCAAACTGGTGGGGATCGTGGCGCGGCAGAACATCCTCCTGGCGGTGTGCCGGGACGCCCGGTCGGGGACCGCCCTGCAGTGCGCGCCCCGAGCAGGGGGGCCGTAGGTGCGTCCAGCGATGCTCCGGTCGAGATTTTCGTTAGCCTTATCTACCACGCGCGGATGTAAGGGCCGGGATGTGCACTGAGCGGGCTTGAGGTCCATGTTCTAGCTAGCGGCAGTGACGGCAACTGCACCGCGCTGTCCTCGGAGGGCGTCACCATCCTGATCGACGCCGGGATATCGGGGAGGCGCATAGCCAAGCTCATGGGCGGTGTGGGCCTGGACCCCCGGGACCTCAGCGCGATACTGCTGACGCACGAACATTCGGACCATGTCAGCGGGGCCGGGATCATGTCCCGCAAGTACCACGTCCCCGTATGCTGCAACGAGAACACCCTGGTCTGCTCTAACATCGGGGCGGTCGACAGCACCATGCTCTTCCAGACCCATCGGACGTTCTCCATCGGGCACCTCCAGATCACCCCCCTCCCGATCTCCCACAACGCCGCCGAGCCGAACGCCTTCTTCATCACCGCCCGGGACAAGAAGTTCCTCCTGGCCACCGACCTGGGAAGGGTGAACCCAGAGGTGTTCGCCGCCCTCAGGGAGGTGGACCTGGCGGTCATCGAGGCGAACCACGACGTGCAGATGCTGATCAACGGCCCCTACCCCCCGATGCTGAAGAGCGAGATCCGCTCGGACCGCGGGCACCTGTCCAACATCGACTGCGCCAGGGCGCTGTGGGCCACCCACAGTGAGGACAGGAAGATCTTCCTGGCGCACCTCAGCAAGAACAACAACACCCCAGAGCTGGCGCAGAGGACGGTGGCCAGGACGCTGGGCTGCGGGAACGACAGGGTAGATTGCCTGATGCACCCGGACGACGTCCGGACCATCAGTTTGTGACGGTTTTCAAAGGGTCCAGCTGGACCTTGACGGCCTTTTTCCTGGCGAGCAGGGCCTTGGCGATGTTCGGCGGGAGGCACACCACGTCCTCCTTGTTCAGCCGGTAGTTGCGGCCCGGCCCGGCTATGGGGGGCATGTCCTCCAGGATGCGCAGCACCACGTGGTCCGGCGGGGCCGCGGGGCGGTCGGCCGGCGCCGAGGCCGCTGCCGCGGGCGGGGCCGCTGCGGGAGCTTCATTGACCGGTATCGGCGGCAGGTCCGGCGCCGATATCTGCGGAGAGGCCAGAACGGTCTCTGATAGGGGCGGCGGCACCAGAGGCGTGCTTATCGCAGGGAGGTCCGCCGGAGGTCCGGGCATCGCTGCCGGCGGGAGCTCCGGCCCTGCGGGCGAGGGATCGAACATCTCGTCCTCCCTCTCCGCCTCCGCCACCATGGGCGGGGTCATAAGGTCCAGGGACGGCTCTTCCGGCTCCGCGGTCCTCGGCCGGCTCCCCTGGAGCAGGACGGCGTGCCGGTCCTTCAGCAGGGACGATACCTTGTCGAACAGCTCCCTTTCCTCGACGGTGAGCTTGCCGGGGTCGATCTTGTTCCCTCCGGCGGCGCGCAGTGCCATGGCCAGGATCTTCTCCATGCGGAACTCGAACACCTGGGCGGCCTTCTCCTGGAACTTCATCAGCTGGTTGCTTGCCAGCTTCGATCTCGTGGAGAACTGGTCGACGGCGAACTCCCTCTCGCTCTCCCTCCTGAGCCGCTCGTGGCATTCCCTCACCGCCGCGTAGAAGTCCCTGCGCACCTCGGTGATGTTCTTGGAACGCTGCTCCCTCCGGTAGACCTCGGTAAGGTCCTCGAATGTAAGAAGCTCCACGGGAGGGGACATCGATAAGGTTCATTCAATCGGCCGTATTTGATAATTGGCGGTCACGTCGCTGTTCTGACGTTTGAAACGAGAGGGTGCTAGAAGATAGCCAGATGGTCCGGGCGGACGGCTGCTGGCTATAAAAAGAATATTATATCATGGAATTATCGGGCCGTAGGAATCTTGAAAATAAAAGTCGCCACGGGCCTGCACAGGGAGCGTCGACGCCGGACAAAACCTTTTTCACCGGTGACGATGATGGCAAAAGCATGGACCGGTCCGAAGTCCTCCGCCCGGCGAAGGGAGGGGTGGAGCTGGAGATCATGGTCACCCCCAACGCGAGGTCCGCCGCGGTGGGGGAGGTGGACCCCTGGAGGAAGCGGCTGGTCATCAAGGTGCAGGCGCTGCCGACGGAGGGCAGGGCCAACAAGGCGGTGGTCGAGCTCCTGAGCGATTTCTTCGACACCAAGGCCGAGATAGTCAGAGGGCACACCGACCGGCAGAAGACCGTTTTCCTGCCGGTGAGCATGGACGCCGCCGTCTCCCGCCTGGAGGGGAAATGAGAGATGTGGAGGAGACCCTGGAAGACCTGGAGGACCTCCTTCAGGACCTCCAGGAGCGGCAGGAGAACAGCGTCATCCTGATAGAGGGCAAGAAGGACCGGGCGGCCCTCGGCGCCCTGGGCATCGAGGGGGAGATGGTCCAGGTCCAGGACGCCCGGGGCATCTTCGGGGTGGCCGAGGACCTCTCCGGCTGCGGCAAGGAGGCGATCATCCTCACCGACTGGGACCGCAAGGGCGGTCAGCTGGCGGAGCTGCTCCGGAACGCCCTGAAGGCCAACGGGGTGAAGTACGACGACACCATCAGGGCGAGGCTGTCCATGCTGGCCAAGAAGGAGATCAAGGACATCGAGTCGCTCCCGTCGTTCATCTCGTTCCTGCTGGCCTGCCGGGAGAGGGGAGGTCAGCAGGGGGCTCGTTTCCCTCCGCCCTGAACGCCCCACCGCGATGATGCGGACCAAGGCCCGGGACCTTTGCTTGAACGGCATGTTAGAATAAACCATATTACGAGTCAAGTCGTTGTACGGGCTCGATGAGCATGGTCCCGGACGAGCGAATGTTGGAGGAGCTGGGGATCGCCAGCGTCGACGAGCTGTTCACGGACATACCTCTCGAGGTCCGTGTCGACGGAATAGACCTTCCGAAAGGGATGTCAGAACTCGAGGTGATCAGGACCGTCCGCTCCGTTCTCGGTGACAATGTCACCGCCGCGGACCGTCCGTGCTTCCTCGGCGCCGGGGTCTACCATCGGTTCATTCCTTCCGCGGTCAAGACCATCACCTCGCGCTCGGAGTTCATCACCTCCTACACGCCGTATCAGCCGGAGATCAGCCAGGGCATGCTCCAGTCCCTGTTCGAGTACCAGAGCTTCATGGCCGAGCTTACCGGCATGGAGGCGGTGAACTCGTCCAACTACGACGCCTCCACCGCGCTGGGGGAGGCGGCCACCATGTGCCACCGCATCAACGGGCGCAAGAAGTTCATGGTGCCTTCGATCATGAGCACGGGGAAGAGGAGCGTTCTGTCGAACTACGTCAAGGGAGCGGGGATGCAGATCGCCGACTACGGCTTCGACCCGCAGACGGGCGAGGCGGATATGGGGGACCTTCGCTCCAAGCTCGGCGATGACGTCTCGGGCGTATATATCGAAGTGCCGAACTTCGTCGGCGTCATCGACAGCCACGCCGCGGAGCTGAAGCAGGACCTCAAGGGCGCCGCATTGGTGGTCGGGGTCGACCCCATCTCCCTGGGCGTCCTGAAAGCGCCGGCGGACTACGGCGCGGACATAGTCATCGGGGAGGGGCAGGGCCTGGGCTCCCCGATGAACTTCGGCGGACCGCTCCTCGGCATATTCGGGTGCCGGCAGGAGCACGTGCGCAAGATGCCCGGACGCATCATCGGCATGACCAGGGACGCCGCCGGCAGGAGGGCCTTCTGCATGACCCTGCAGACCAGGGAGCAGCACATCCGGAGGAGCAAGGCGACGTCCAACATCTGCACCAACGAGGCGCTGATGGCGGTGGCCGCCGCCGCGTACCTGGCCACCGTGGGCGGGGACGGCCTGAAAAAGTTGGCGAGAGCGAGCATGGGCAGGGCGAAGACCGCCATGAACGCGCTGTCCGGGCTGAAGGGCTTCGAGAGCCCGGTGTTCAAGGCCCCCCACTTCAACGAGTTCGCGGTGCGGACGCCCATCAAGCCGGAGAAGCTGGCCAAGGTCCTCATGCGCCGCGGCATCATCGGCGGGCTCCCTCTGGCGAAGCACGTTCCCGAGCTGGGGGACTGCATGCTGTTCGCCGCCACCGAGATGACCACGGACGAGGACATAGACAAGCTCGTCGCATCGCTGGAGGGGATCGCATGAGCTATCGCCAGGCGGTGCACGATGAGAGGCTCATCTTCGAGCTCAGCGGGGAGACGGACTTCTCCCTGCCCTCCTACGATGACGAGGAGGCGGAGGTCCCGGAGAGCCTCAGGCGGGAGGAGCTGAAGATCCCCAACCTCCCGGAGAGGGAGGTGGTGAAGCACTACGTCAACCTCTCGCAGATGAACTACGGCGTGGACAACGGGTTCTACCCCCTGGGCAGCTGCACCATGAAGTACAACCCCAAGTACGCCGACGTCGTGGCGTCCCTCCCCGCGGTCAGTGACGTGCATCCGTGCCAGGACGAGGAGGGCTCCCAGGGATCGCTGCGGCTGATGCACGAGCTGGAGAAGGCGCTGTGCGCCATCTCGGGCATGGACGCGGTGACGCTCCAGCCGGCTGCGGGGGCGCAGGGGGAGTTTACCGGCATGCTCATCGCCCGCGCCTACCACGACGCGAGGGGACAGGAGAGGAGGGAGGTCATCGTGCCCGACACCGCCCACGGCACCAATCCCGCCTCCGCCGCGATGGCCGGGTTCGAGGTCGTCGAGGTCCCCTCGACATCAGAGGGCGGCGTGGACCTCAAGGCCCTGGAGGCCGCCGTGTCCGAGAGGACCGCGGCTTTCATGATCACCAACCCCGGCACCCTGGGCATCTTCGAGGAGAACATAGTGGAGATAGCGGGCATCGTGCACCGCGCCGGGGCGCTGCTCTACTACGACGGGGCCAACCTCAATGCCATCATGGGGCGCACCAACCCGGGGGCCATGGGCTTCGACATCGTGCACTTCAACCTGCACAAGACCTTCGCCACGCCCCACGGGGGCGGGGGGCCCGGGGCCGGACCGGTGGGGGTAAGGAAGGGGCTGGAGCCGTTCCTGCCGGCCCCGCGCATAGTCCTGGAGGATGGAAGGTACAGCCTCGATCACGAGCGGCCCCGCAGCATCGGCAAGATGGTGTCGCATTTCGGCAACTTCGCCGTGCTGGTCCGGGCCTACGCCTACATCCTGAGGAACGGCTCGGACGGCCTCAAGGAAGCGTCCGATATCGCGGTCCTCAACTCCAACTACCTCCGGAAGAAGCTCGTTCCCGCCTACGACCTGCCGTTCAGGGAGCTGTGCAAGCACGAGTTCGTAGTGTCGGCGAAGAGGCTCAAGGAGGAGAAAGGGATAAGGGCCCTGGACATCGCCAAGAGGCTGCTCGATTTCGGCTTCCATCCCCCAACTATATACTTCCCCCTGATCGTGGACGAGGCGCTGATGATCGAGCCCACCGAGACGGAGACCAAGCTGACGCTGGACCGGTTCGCCGACGCCATGCTCGCCATCGCCGGGGAGAACCCCGAGCTGGTGAGGGGAGCGCCCCGCTCCACCTCGGTCCGCCGCATCGACGAGGTGGTGGCGGCGAAGGAGCTGACGCTCAGCTACCTCGGGCTGAGAAAGAAGCTGAAGGGGGGCCTGGCGGGCATGCGGGCCGACGCGGAGGACAGGATGTGCACCCACTGCCAGTCCATCCTGGGTACGGGGGACGGTCCTCCATGAGGCCATGTTATTAAGTCAGGCGGAGGATACCGGACCACTATGTCCTCGGAGACCCGGATCGAAAGGAGCACCAGGGCGGAGCCGCTGTCGGCAGCCCTGGCCAGCAAGGGGCGCTTCTTCGTGTTCGAGGGCATCGACGGCTCGGGAAAGAGCACGGTGTCCCGCCGGTTCGCCGAAAGGCTGACGGCCGTGGGAAAGGACGTGGTATGGACGGCCGAGCCCACCTCCTCGTGGATGGGGGACCAGGTGCGCCGGGCCAACCGGGAGGCGGAGAGCGCCTTCGCCGAGACGCTGCTGTACGTGGCCGACCGGGCCGAGCACACCCTGCAGATACGAAAGTGGCTGGAGGAGGGCCGCTGGGTGGTGTGCGACCGCTACGTCGGCAGCACCCTGGCCTACCAGGGCGTGACGCTCCGCCGCCTCATGGGGCCCCGGACCATGGAGTGGCTGAAGGCCGTCAATCAGCCCATCATCATCCGCCCGGACCGCACCTTCCTGCTGAAGCTCGATCCGGAGCTGGCCATGAGCAGGCTGATGGACCGCGAGGGGCGGGACAAGTTCGAGAAGCTGGACTTCCTGCGCAAGGTCGACGCGCTGTACGCCCGCCTGGCCGAGGATGATCCCTCCTACCGGGTCATTGATGCCTCGCAGCCGGTGGAGAGGGTCCTGGACGAGGCCTTTTTAATGATAAGGTAGCCGCGGCCTTGACGATCCTTGGGGGTCCGCGCCATCAGCAAGGATTAAATCCCTTCCCGCCGGATGCGCCATCATGCATCCCTCCGAGGGAATCCGCTGCGCCAAGAGCTGCGCGCTGAAGGGCAGGCGCATCGTGCTCGGCATCACTGGCAGCATCGCCGCGGTAGAATCGTTCGAGCTGGCCAGGGAGCTTATCCGCCACGGGGCCGACGTCCACGTGGTGATGAGCGGGGAGGGCGAGAAGCTCGTAACTCCTGCGGCCATGGAGTTCGCCACCGGGAACGAGGTGGTGACGGAGCTGGACGGCCGCGCCCAGCATATCCAGTTCTTCGGCGACTACCCCGGCCGGGCCGACCTTCTGCTGGTGTCCCCGTGCACCGCCAACACCCTGTCCAAGATGGCCCTGGGCATCGATGACACCCCGGTGACGACCATGGCCACCGTGGCGATAGGTTCCAAGGTACCGGTCATCGCGGCCCCCGCCATGCACCTGTCCATGTACGAGCACCCCATCGTGCAGAAGAACCTGGGGACGCTCAGGGACATCGGCGTGATCCTCGTGGGACCGCACTTCAGCGGGAAGAAGGCCCGCATCGCCTCGGTCGAGGAGATAACGGAAGCGGCGATCACCGCGCTGGGACGGAACGACCTGAAGGCGAAGAGGGTCCTGGTGATCGGCGGCTCTTCCGAAGAACCGATCGACGACGTGAGGGTGGTGACCAACAACACCACCGGGGAGAGCGCGGTGCTGCTCGCCCAGGCCGCCCGGGAGCGCGGCGCCGAGGTGGAGATGTGGAACGGGCGCATGGCCTTCCCCGTGCCGGGCCATATCGCGCAGAGGAGGTTCCGCACGGTGAAGGACCTGCTGGAAATGGTCCCCGAGATCGATCACGACATCGTGCTGGTCCCGGCGGCCCTGTCGGACTACGCCCCGGTGAGGACCAAGGGCAAGGTGGCGTCGGGGAAGAAGGAGCTGACGCTCAAGCTGGCGGGCCTGCCCAAGGTGCTGCCGACTATACGACAGAAGGCCTCGAAGGTGGTCGGCTTCAAGGCCGAGGTAGGGGTCAGCGAGAAGGAGCTGGTCCGCCGGGCCAGGGGCCGCCTCGACGAGCACGGCCTGGACCTCATCGTCGCCAATGACCTCCGGAACGTGGCTCCCGGGAGAACGAGAGCGTTCCTGGTCCGCAAGGACGGAGGGGAGGTCCCCTTCGAGGGAAGCAAGAGAGAGCTGGCCGACGTCATACTGGACGAGGTCCTGAGATGAGGACGGCGGCGTTCTGCCCGGGCCACATCACCGGGTTCTTCTTCCCATCGGATAACCGCGAGCCGGTGCGCGCCGGGTCGAGGGGGGCGGGGATCTGCATCGACAGGGGAGCGACCTCGGCGGTGGAGATGTCCAAGGGCACCGGGAAGGTTGCCGTCACCATCAACGGACAGGCTTCCGACGCTCCCGTGACCAAGGCGGCCGTGGCGGCGCTGATGGGCATGCGCTGGCTGGACGTCAAGGTCGACACCGTCCTAGACCTGCCCGCCGGCGAGGGGTTCGGATGAGCGCCGCCGGCGCCCTGTCGGCCACGGCCGCCCTGGCCGAGCTGCTCGACATGCCCATCGAGGATGCGTTCATGGCCGCGCACGTAGCGGAGATAGAGCGGCACAGCGGGCTCGGCGACGTCGCCGCCCTGAGCAAGGGGGGCGTCACGTTCCGGGTGAAGGAGGGCGTCCCCCCGTTCGGGGAGGTCATGAGGATCGCCGACGACATCTCCATCGTGGCCTGCGTGGTCGGTCCCGCCGTGAGCACCTCCGCGGTCCTGCAGGACAAGGTGAAGAAGAAGGCATTGGAGCAGGCCGGCCTGGATTGCTGGGGGGAGCTGTACCGCGATCCGACGCTGGACAACTTCCTCCGCCTGAGCCGGGAGTTCACCGTGCGCAGCGGGATCGCTTCGGACAAGGTCATGGAAGCGCTCCAGGCGCTCGACGGGCTCGGCCCCTCCTCCATGATCATGCTCGGCAACGCCGTGTTCGCCACCGGGGACCTGGACGAAGAGGAGAGGGTGCTGAGGAGGTTCGGCCCGGTCTACCGGCTGAAATCGGACACCCGGGGACCGAGGGTGCTGTCCGTCGAATGAATCAATCGTACAGCGTGAACAGCTTGTCGTCCTCTCCCACGTCGAAGAGGCCGATGCGGGCGCCGCAGTCCAGCCACCCGTGGGCATAGTTGACGCTGGCGAAGGCGTTGACGTAGTCGCCGACGGAGCGGAAGTGCAGGGCGTCGCGGTAGTACGATGTGGCCATGTTCAGGAAGTCATCCGCCAGCCTCCGGTTGAAGGACCGCGCCGGGGCGGCGATCTTCAGCTTGTCCAGGGCCCGCTTGGTAGTGTCGAGGTACTTCTCCATCTTCTCGTCGGAAATGGTGTCACGCATCTCCATCGCCGTCCTTCGTGGGTATGATCTCCACGCTCTCCCCGCCGTGCTTGCTCTCCCTCGGACGGACCTCCACGAACAGCGGCATCTGTATGCTGCCCCCGACGCACAGCGCCACCCCGATGGGGAGGCGCTGGATCTCGTCGGCCATGCCGGCGGTGAGGCCCTCCACCGATGACGCGATGGCCTTGAGGTCGTTGGGGTTGGTGACCTTGAGTATCATCTGGGTATTGCACTGGCTGAGAACGTTCTTGTCGATCTTGGCGGCCCTCTGGCTTATTATGGTGAGCCCCAGCCCGAACTTCCGGCCCTCCGCGGCGATGGTCCTGAAGATCTTGGAGGAAGCGGCGGCGCCCTGCTGCGGGCAGTAGTTGTGCGCTTCCTCCACCACCAGCATCATCGGCGGGACGCGATCCATCTTCCTCAGCTCGAACATCGCGGTGCAGATGCGGTTGACGATGAGCTCGGCGATCTCCGGCGGGGTGCCCTTGAGGTTAATGATGGTCATTTTCCCTTTGACCACCAGCTCGTCGATCCTCGTGCCCGAGGGAGCGAACACCTTGGCATCCTCCAGGAACTGCAGCTCGTTCACCAGGGCGGCGTTGTTGCCCTCCTCGTCGCTCTCCAGTATCCGGATTATGTCCTTCAGGGCATAGTCCTTCTTGACGGTCTTCACCGCGTCGATCGTCTTTCTCAAGGCGTTGAGGTAGGCCTTGCCGTTCTTGATGCTGGTGAGCTGGAGGAGCTCGCTGGCCTCGATGTTGGCGAGGGTGAACCTCAGCGGCTTGGCCTGGGGGTTCACGTCGGTATCGGTGGCGAACTCGATGATCATCTCCTCGTACCCGCGCGGGGTGACGTTGAAGTTGCGGCCGCTGTCGGCGACGTGCCCGACCTGCCTCATCGCCCCGTACTCCCCGTGAGGATCGAGGACCAGGATGGTCACCTCGTGCTTCATCAGCTCCTCGATGAGGTCGCCGCACAGAAAGGACTTCCCGCCGCCGGTCTTGGCAAGTATGCTGACGTGCTTCTGCACCATGGAGTTGATGTCCACCTCCACCCTGATGTCGTGGCCGAACAGCAGGCCGATGTACGCCCCGGTGGGAGTATTCTCCTTGAGCCCGATGATCCTCTTGATGACCTCGTCCCTTGCCCTGTAGACCGGCTGGCCGGCCTTGAAGGGCGTGCGGGGGACCTGCAGGAGGCCGCGGTCGTCGCGGTAGCCGACCACGTCGATGTGCGCGGTGACCTTCTCGCGGATGGTGACCTCCTCCCCCTCGGAGATGGACCTGGCCTTCTCCAAAGACAGGTCGGTCTTGCGCTGCATGTCCGAGACCTGGCCGAGCACCCACCCGTCGGCCTCGTGCTCCATCTGCACGTACTCCATCTTCTCCAGGCCGCCGGTGACGCTGAGGTTGAAGGACGACGTGCCCACGTCGCCGTAGATTATGCCCATGGGGACGAGAACATCCTCGATCTCCTCCTGCTCCGCCTCCGCGGGGAGCCGGCCTCCCGGGACGGCTCCATCTCGGAAGCGGCGGGGACCTCCTCGATCTCCACCACGATCCCCTCCTCGGCCGGCATCGGCCCGGCCGCCTCCGGCTCGCTCGGTGAACTGGCAGAATCGTCCTGTGGCCTTTCTTCCACAGGGGCCGGGAGGGTGGCCTCGGTATCCATGTGCATCCCGGAATGGTATAAGGAGGAGCAGATAAAAAATTTTGCAATTGGCTGACCGCGGAGGGGCATCCCCGGCGGAGCCCGGCCGGGACCAGGAAAGATTAAAAGACTCGGTCAATAATCCCCCTGGCGATGATAGTCATCGGCGGTTCTTCCTCAAAGGCGTTGGCACAGGACCTGGCCAAGGAGCTGGGCGTCAGGTACATTCAGCCCAATATCGCTCGCTTCCCCGACGGGGAGTGCTACGTGCGCATCGAGGAGGAGGACATCGATGACGAGGCCATCATCGTCCAGAACTCCCATCCCGACTCCAACCTGGTGGAGCTTCTGCTCCTGCAGGACGCCGCGGTGGGCCTGGGGGCGAGAAAGATCACCTCGGTGGTCCCGTACTTCGGCTACGCCCGCCAGGACGAGCGGTTCAAGAAGGGGGAGGCCCTGAGCGCCAAGGTCATGGTCAACCTCATGGAGATGACCTCCAAGCGCCTGGTGACCGTGGACGTGCACAAGCCCATCGTCCTGGACTGGTTCCACGGCGCCGCCCATGACGTGCACGCCGCCCCCAGCATCGGCGATTTCTTCAAGGGCCACGGGATCGACCTCGTCCTCGCGCCGGACGAGGGAGCTATGCAGCGCGCCGCCGAGGTGGGCAAGGTCATCGGCGCCGAGGTGGACCACCTGGAGAAGACCAGGCTGTCCGGCGAGCTCGTGAGGATGGCGCCCAAGAACGTCGACGCCAAGGACAAGAACGCCCTTATCGTCGACGACATCATATCCACCGGCGGGACCATCGAGGCCGCCGCCAATCAGCTCAAGATCATGGGGGCGCGGAGCGTGACGGCGGTGTGCACCCACGGCCTGTTCGCCAAGGGCGCCCTGGACCGCCTGAGGAAGTGCTGCAACGCGGTGTACTCGACCAACACCATCGAGAACGACGTGTCGGTCATCTCGGTGGCGCCGCAGATCGCCAAGGCCGTCAGGAAGCAAAAGAAGACGAACCGGCTGACGGACAAGATCTCCCTGCGCAGCGGCAAGTGAACACGATCTCACGGTCCACGGAGGTGTCGGTATGAAGAAGGAAGAGAACTTCAGCGATTGGTACAACGATCTGGTCGAGCAGGCCGGGCTCACCGACAAGAGATACCCCATCAAGGGGATGAACGTGTGGCCGGCGTACGGCTGGAAGATTATGAGGCACATCGACTCCTTCATCCGCGAGGAGCTTGACGCCACCAACCACGACGAGGTGTGCTTTCCCCTCCTCATCCCCAAGACCGAGTTCCAGAAGGAGAAGGACCACATCAAGGGGTTCGACGCGGAGGTATACTGGGTCACCCATGCCGGGCTGAACGAGCTGGACATCCCGCTCATCCTCCGGCCGACCTCGGAGACGGCGATGTACCCGATGTTCTCCATCTGGGTGCGGTCGCACTCGGACCTCCCGCTCAAGATCTACCAGCTGGTGAACACCTTCCGGTACGAGACCAAGCAGACCAGGGCGTTCATCCGGGTCAGGGAGATCCATTTCTTCGAATCGCACACCTGCCACGTGGACGAGGCCGACGCGCAGCGCCAGGTGGAGGAGGACTTCGTCATCCTGGAGAACCTCATGGACAAGCTGTGCATGCCCTACACCCTCCTCAGGAGGACGGAGTGGGACAAGTTCCCCGGGGCCTACTACACCGTGGGCATCGACACCCTCATGATGAAGGGGCGCAGCCTTCAGCTCGGCTCCATCCACCACTACCGGGAGAACTTCTCCCGGCCGTTCGACATAAAGTACGAGGATGTCGACGGCAGCACCAAGTATGTTCACCAGACCACCTACGGCATGTCGGAGAGGCTGCTGGGCGCCGTGGTCGGCGTCCACGGTGACGACAAGGGCCTGGTGCTCCCGCCGGCCATCGCCCCGTTCCAGGTGGTCATCGTGCCCATCCTGGCCAAGGGGAACCTGGAGGAAGTGACCGCTCAGGCCAGGGCCCTTCGCGACGAGCTGAAGGCGGCCGGGATCAGGGTCACGCTGGACGAGAGCGACGAGAGGCCCGGCAGCAAGTTCTTCAAGTGGGAGATCAAGGGCGTGCCGCTCAGGCTCGAGCTGGGGGCCCGGGACATCGAGAAGGGCGTGGTCGCCTTTGCCCGGCGCAACGACGGGCAGAAGGGGTCCTTCACCCGCGCCGCCGCGGCCGACGAGGTCAAGGCCTCCCTGGCGCAGATTGCCCAGGACATGCGGGCCAAGGCCACCGAGTTCATGAAGAGCAACATCATCACCGTGGAGAGCCTCGACAGCGTACCGGAGAAGATGCTGCGCTTCGGGTGGTGCGGGGACGAGGAGTGCGGCAAGAGGATCGAGGAGAAGAGCGAGCTCAAGATCCTCGGCTCGCCGTACGCCAAGGAGGAGTTCCACGGCAAGTGCATCGGCTGCGGCAAGGACACCGACATGGTGGTCTACGCCGCCAGGGCGATGTGAGCCCGCTCGCCTACCCTCTTTCCCCATCTCTCATCCGTTCGGCGACCGGGACCGGAGGTACGCGGGTGCGTGTCGAGAAGATCCTTTGCCACGGGTGATCTGAATAAAAGGAAAGAGTTTGGGAGGGGGGCCTTCGGGGAAAGTGTTAACGGGCTTCCTTTACACGATGTCCTTGTCATCGGCCGTTTTCTCTTTCGACCCCTCCCGGACATTCGTATCGCCCTGGCCATTGTCCTGAGCTTTCATGAACTGCGCCACCAGGGCTATCAGCAGCACGATGATCCCGCCGATCAGGAAGGCAAAGTCCATGCTGGTAGCGAACGACGTCAATATCTGGTCGGCGTACTGCGGCATCGTCGTGATGAACGCGAGCACGTCGGTATTGTGCGGAAGAGCGTTGTAGGCACCCGCCGCCAGGTTGCTCTTGAGCGCATCGTCGAGGCGCATGTTGATCAGGAAGGCGAACACCGCCGTCGCCACGGTGCCGCCGATGGCGCGGAAGAGGTTGACCCCTGATGTCGTCATGCCCATCTCTTCCTGCTTGGCGCTGTTCTGGACCACCACCATCAGCACCGACATTACGCAGCCGAGCCCTAGGCCCAGGAGGAAGATGTAGGCGACCAGAAGCCACAGGCTGTCGCCCAGTCCCAGCGTGGACATCAGGACCATAGCGACAAAGGATGTGACGGGACCGGCGGTGAGCCAGGGCCGGTGCCCGGTCCTTTCCAGGAGCCTCCCGCTCAGGGTGGAGGTGATCATGAGGCCGGCCACCATCGATATCATCAGGGAACCCGCCTCCAGGGTGGTGAGGCCAAAGATATAGATGCTGAACATCGACAGGTACGAGAGCGCACCGGTCAGGGCCATGCCGAAGATCAGCAGGCTTATGCCCCCGTAGACGAACACCCGGTTCTTGAACAGGTGGGGGGCCAGGACCGGATCCTCGGCCCTGCGTTCGATGTGGGCGAACGCCGCCAGAAGGGCCGCTGCCGCCAGCAGCATCGCCCCGGTCTCGTAGCTGACCCATTCGAACTCGTTACCCGCCCAGGTGAAGAACAGGAGCAGGTCCACCAGGAAAAGGGCCAGGACGGACATCCCCAGGTAGTCGGCCTTCTTGAGGTTGGTGACCTCCATGGAGGGGAACTGCCTGGCGACCAGGAACAGGGCCATCAGGGCGATGGGGACGTTGATGTAGAAGACCCAGTGCCAGCTGACGTATTCGGTGATGAGCCCTCCCACGACCGGACCGAGGGCGGTGCCCAGGCCGAAGATCGCGCCCATGACGCCCTGCATCCTTCCGCGCTCTACGGGCGAGTACAGGTCCGCGATGGCCGCAGTGGCCACGGGCATGAGGATGCCGGCGCCGACACCCTGCACAGCGCGGGACAGGATGAGCATCTCGATATTTACGGAAAGCCCGGCCACGACGGACCCGCCGACGAAGAGGGCCATGCCAATGAGGAAGAACGGCTTTCTGCCGTATACGTCGGACAGCTTGCCGCCTATGGGGATAGCGAGGGTCTCGCACAGCATATAGGCGGTGAACATCCAGCTGTACAGGCCAAGACCGTTGAGATCTGCGGCGATGACGGCGCCGCTGGTGGACACGATGGTCCCGTCCAGGCACGCGGCCAGCATCCCGAGCGTCAATCCAGCCATGATAAGCCTCCGATGCCCGGGGTCGATGTTGGACCACGATAACTGATCATTTAAAACCAATCGACAACCTCCCAATAATGGACTGTTGACAAGTCAAACTAGATTCCCTATATAAATGTGTTGACAAGTCAACTAATGTCGGATAATGAAAATAAATAGTGAAAACACATTGATGTCGCCAGTGGCATGTCCAACATGGACTTCTTTATCTGGCCCAGGAAGATGAAATCGTTCCTGGACTCCAACATCAACAAGAAGCTCAAGGGCACGGACTTCACGGCGTCCCAGGTCCCCTTCATAATCGCAATAGGGGAGATGGAGGGCGCATCCATGAAGGTCATTTGCGGCGCCCTGGGCATAGACAAGGGCCTGGCGACCCGAGTGGTTAAAGCCCTCGTCGAGAACGGATATGTCGTAAATAGGAGCGAGGCCGGCAGGACCTCCAAGCTGTATTTGACGGACAAAGGCAGATGGGCGTTCGATCTTGCCATGGCCAACATGGAGCAGACCCTCGATCAGATCCTGGAATGCCTGGACGAGCACGAGCTGTCATGCCTGAAAGAGATCTCCAGGAAGATCGGCGATAGGCTGGACGAACTGTACAAGCATTGAAAAGCCAGCTCGCCCAGGGGCGGTTCGAAGAATTCACGTATGGAATGGTGTTGGGCCGCCTTGGATGCGGCGCACCGGCCGATGAAAATCCGATGAGATAATCAAAAGAAGGGGGTTCAGTCCTTCAGCCGGGCGAGCAGGAGACCGAGCGCGCCGAACAGGACCATGACGACGGTAAGCCCGTAAATGGGAATGTACTTCGGCTCCAGAAAGTTCCAGCTCCCGTGCGCGATGCCCCACCCGATGTAGAGGGCGATGCCTCCGATGATGAGGAGGACGGACAATACCTGTATGGCACGCTTGGGGAAATTGGACTCCGCCATTGTTGCGCTCAATGGCATAAGGGTATTAAATGATTTTCTACATAAACGGCGCTGGTGAATGGCTTTGCATCACGAGGCCATTAAATGGCTCATAGGATGTTTTGGACATTGCAAGGTCACGCCGAGACAATGTGACAACTACGGCATGGAGCACGTGGTTTGATATTCCCTTATCCGACCGGTTTTGGGTGAAGTTCTCCCATGGCTACTGAGCATTGCAACACCCACTGACCCCATGAGCGCTCGTTTCCCGGATAACGCCCCGGGACACGTCAGAAGAGCGCTCCCAGCTCCCGACACCA
>NZ_CAJE01000025.1 GCF_000308215.1 Methanomassiliicoccus luminyensis B10 | reverse complement strand
CCACGATCCCCACGTTCCTGGCGAACGGGTCGTGATGAGTCATTGCATCGATAACGCCAACCACTCCGGTCGCCATGCTGAACAGCCCACACCAGAACCCTGCGAACGTAGCTATGTCCGAACCGACCTGGAACGGGTCCAAGAGCGAGAGGGTGGCGCCGATCAGTCCCGTAACTATACCGGCGATAGCCATCTTGTATGCATATCCCGAACCGCTCGGGAGGGAGGCTAGCCCGAAGTGGCTGCCGAACACCCCGACGGCGAACGAGGTCACGGCGAAGAAGGACCTCCACTTTTCCGCCGAGGGGCTGTGATCGTCGGCGTCCGGAGCTATCCCCACCTGCTCCGCGAGAGCCACTGCCTCCGACGGATCGCTCGACAGGAGCCCCGCGTACGAACCGGTATTCGGTACGGTACCGGCCTCTTCCTCCGAGACGGTCCGGGAGATCACCGACTGGAATATCAATATCACCACTGCCGACAACACCGTGCCGACCAGGAAGCTGGCGACGCTCGTCACTCCTGTGAGAGCGATGATGGCCGCGCTGATCGCCGTTCCGATCCCGAAGCAGAGCCAGAAGAGTTAGGGATGTAACATCCGGAAGATATTATGGACTTGCCCAGATTTGCCCAGATTTTAATTTCATCCCCGCACTCCGATCAGCGGCTTCCATACGGTCCGGATGCCGGCTTGGGAACGCTCGTTCCGACGGATTCGTTCGGCGGATACCTGCCGTACTGGACCCAATATCTCTCGCGTATCGCCTCGGCTATCCTCCAGTCGAGGGTGAACGACTTCTTCTCCGTCACGAACAGCGTGGCGTCCCGGGTGATCCAATTCCTCTCACTGGGTGCGCATGGCCAAAAGTTCAATCTCAGTATCGCTGACCAAGGAATGAACACCGGCTTCCTGCCTAGCTTCTGATGCATTATCGCCCCGGCATCTGTCACCTCCACTCGTTTGGGGCGATTCATGATCTCCATTCTGCCGGGGACGGCCATGAAGACCAACAGAGCGATAACGATCCCCACGCCGATGCTGAACCAATCGAAAAGACCGTCGACGTAGGCCCATAGATTGCCCATGATCAGTCCGGCCAGTCCAATGGCGCTTCCAAGCGCAACGACGGAAGTATTGATCGGGTTGTCCATGATCTGGTTCAAGAGTGATCCACCTTCATCCATAGAGCGTTCTTTATGCATCCTGCTATCGAGATGGTTGCCGAGATACTTAATATTATGAACGGCGAGGAATTACCAGGCGGTTGTTTCTTATATACTTCTTTCATATCCCATGCGCTCGACAGAGCCGCATATGCGGATACCACCAGACCGACCACTCCGACGAACGTCGCGATCTCATCATGAACAAGGCCAGCGCCGAACGCCGCGTCTTCCGCTCTGATGGTGTTTGAAGCAACCTGAGAGGCGCGAGCTCACTCGAAGAAGAGCGTAGTTCGATTCCTCATTCTTTCGTTAGAGGCGATGTGCTCCCGACCGACCGGGGATGCGATGGCGGATACCTTCCTTGCTTTCCCGCGTATGCTTGCCGAACTGCCTCGGCCGCTTCGTAGCCTAGCGGGATTGGGTATTTTCTTCCCTTGATCTTCATCTTCCCTCCTCGGTTGATCCTTCCCGCTCGTGTCTTAGGATCCCCAGGGGAAGAGTCGACCCATTCGATGCTTTCGAGCGGTATCGGGAGAGGGTCCCCTGGTTCTGAAGCTTAACCGGACATCGCTGGCTATGCGGGCATGGGTGGGGCGGCGGATGATCTCATGGCAAAGAACGAGGCTCCCGACAATTACGGCTGCGGCGGAGCAAATAGCCAATGGGATGAGGTTTGAGACCAACCAAGACCCCATTGTTCCCCCAACAACGAATAATGCAGACATTTCCGCCCCGAACCACAGCACATTCTTGTCCGAGGGGATATTGACTGAAAGTTCATCCCGGCCAATCATTGATGCACTCCTCGGTTTAGCAGACTATTGATCGAATACCCCACACCAATGGAGGAAACGACTAGGGCAATACCATCAATAAAGATAGATAGTTTGGCAGAAGTGATCGCATTATCTGGAACGCTTCCTCCGAGGACCTCTACCAGAGTTATCCCCAGGCTGATGGCCCCCATCACTGCGGAGGTCACTGACATCGCCATTCCCAGCAGGGGGGGCCGATCGTACCATGGCTCCGTAACGACGATAGGCGAGATCGCCATCCGATCAGGAAGCTCATACTAAGGTCGTGTCATCAGTACATGTACGGCTCCACTCTTCCCAGGCCCTCGCCGGTATCTACCACGGAGATGTTCAGCTTCTCCTTCAGCACCTGGGCCATGGCCAAGATCTCGGCCGGCGACTTGAGGCCGGTGAGATACTCGGTGCCGTCATTCAGCTTGATCCTGAGTTCGAGAGGGGCCCACCGAAGGCGGACCATATCATTTCTCTTAACCAGCTGGTACGCATCACGCCTCTCGACGTGGACCCAGTCGACGTCCTTGACGAGGATGGCACCGTTGAAACCCTTGAGCCTCTGATACAGAGAAGCGTAGACCTCGATCCTGTCAGCAAAGATGCGGATGGGTTTCGCCGATCTGCTGAACTTGTTGCCCTGCACTTCAGAGGCGTACAGCATGCATGTCGCCAGTACGATCATCAGCACCAGGATGGAGTATGGCCGAAACCCATATGGCATCAGGAGGAGGATCAGGAATATCGCGACAGCGGCTATCGAGCGGTATAGCCACCTGTCAAACTTGTGCTCATACTTTGATCCTTCCGTTGTGCCTATGATGTATTTCGGCAGTTTTTCCTCGAACAGCAAGCCGCTCTTGAACTCCGCCTCAGTCAATCGCTTCACCGTATGTCACCCATATTAAAGAGACCAAGCTGATGGATAGACCGATCTTATTCATAAGATACGTTGGTTCCTCATAAAATTGCCAGGCGCTTAGGACGAGACCTATGGCCATGAAGGCCTGTACCATCCAAAATCGCAGATAGCAGCGTTATCTCTTTGAGAGCGGGCGCATTTCACCATATGTGTCCCAAGTGCGGCGGACTGATGATCGCCGCCCTGCTCCCGTACAACAAGGAGGATATCGGGCTT
>NZ_CAJE01000024.1 GCF_000308215.1 Methanomassiliicoccus luminyensis B10 | reverse complement strand
AACACAGTGAAGTGCCATCGCTCGCTATCGCTCATTGCAGGACCACGAACTTTCCGATGTTCGTTGGCTTCAGGTCCCCCTTGTACGCTTTCTGGATGGCGGATGCGATATCATAGGTGATCCAGAACGCCCACTTCTCCCCCTTGAGCTTCATCTTCCCCATGTGGTCGATCCTTCCGACGATCGTGGTCTGATCGCTATCGTGGGCGCTGACCCAGTCTATTTCGGACCAATGAACGAACTTTTGCTTCCTGGTCCGATAGACCAGCAGAACACCGTCTTCGGTGACCGTGACCTCTTTCGGCTTGCCGGTAATGTCCTGATCCATCAGGAGGAACAAGGACACGCCGGCGAGGCCGGAGAAAAGCACAATGCCAACTGCTTTCGCGATGATGTTGTGTGTGCTCTGGACCGTTACTATCTCTAAGATGATTAGGGATACAGTGATAGAAGCAAAAAGACTGGTGGAAAAGGGCGAGGGCGGGTTTTGGAAACGAGTGCCGGAGAGTTCGTTCATCATTTTTACATCCCTCACAGGTATGAGTCGACGCTCCGCGCTATCGATACGACGGACAAAGCACACGCCCCAAAGCCTAGTGCAGAGGCGACGCCGGACAGCGACCTCATCCCGATGTTATGGGCCCTCATATCCATTACCGAATAAAATAGTGATGCACCAGACAATAGAAAACTGATCGAGCAGGTCAATAGTGACATAAAGCTATTTTTAGCTGCCGTGAGCGAGAGAGAAATATATCCAATCGCTGTACCAAGGAAGCCCAGGATAATGCTCTTCTTAGCATACTCCTGAGTGATCCCAGGAATATCGTCGCCTGCAAATGCAGGACCGAAGATCAGGGAGAATAGTCCCAAAGTGTATGAAGTCAAACTTAGAATTAAATCGATCCCGTCGTCCTCGCTGTTTAGCGTACCACCTTCGCCAGTCACATCGGTATAGATCTTATCGAGGGGATTTTCGAGAACTGAGTATGCTTCGCCCATATTCAATGAACTCCCTGAGACAATGGCTGTATCAAAGACGTTTTCAAGAACGGAATATATTCCATTCATGTTCAGTGAACTGCCAGAAGCGATAGAAGCTAGGTCGCTTAGGACATTTCCCGGAGCGGTCAAATCCTGAATAGCCCCCAGTACTTGCTCGACCAGGAGGCTTATGACCATCGAAACGACGAATGAGACGAGGAAAGCCGTTCCGAGCGTTGCGGCCGTTAATGAAATCAAGGCCACCTGAATAATGGTTACCGCTCCGAACAATATCCAAAATAGATCGCCTTGAATTGCGTTTCCTAATTGGTTTAATGCTGCTGAGCTGACCGAGCTAGTAGCGTTATAGTCCATGGCCATGGCACCGAGTGCACGTATAATGTTGTTACGATAATCATCTAGGACATTTTGGATCGTATTGATAATCGGTCCGAACAGCGTCTCCAGGGTGTCCTCGATGAACTGCATCGCCCACGTCTTGAACGCGTTCAACGCGTTCGATATCACCGTCACCGCCGCGCCTATGGCGTTCGAAGCTTGTTGTGTGAGACTTTTAAGCGCGCCAATCACCGCCAGTCCGAGATCGACCACGAACTGCGCCAAGTTGGCGAAGAAGTTGACCGCTCCGAGGAAGAAGTCGTACACGATGTTGGTGATGACGCCGAGATAGTCGTTGGGGCCGTGGTCCCTCAGCGGGGAGTTGACCACGTCCTTGAGAACGATGGCGTCGAGAGCGTCGCATACCTTGCCCAGTAAAGTGACGCTTTGATTTCTCATAGTCCATTATTTCGCGTTAGTTATCTCCTCAGGGGCGATCTTCCATCCCAGACTGGTGCTGCTTTCCCGGTCTGTTCCAGATATGCTTCCTGAATACCAAGGGCGGCCTCGCGAGAAATGGGATACGGGAGTAGTTCTCGGCCGAGCTTGATAGCGCCGGTGCTCTCGGCGACGTTTACCCCGTTCAGCATGCTCCAGCTTACGCGTCGTTCTCGATTGTTTTTAAACAGGAGCATAAATTCTCCGGACATTATATTGACCTCTTTAGGCCTGCGGGCGATCTTGGCAATGTATATTGAGGATGCAAATGAGATGCTCATTGCCCACAAGAGGATCGTTCCCCACTGAATATGTCCGACTATTATCAGGACTATAGTTCCAGTTACAAAATATGCGGAAAAAAATAGGGCAAGGAACAATAGATCACTCTTATCCCATTTTGATATTGTGAATTTGATTCCGTCCGTCATACCTGCTCCCTCATATCAACAAGGGAATTAAGCCCGTTCCAATTGAAATCGTACTCAAGAGCACCATGAGGATAAGCCATGCAGTGTCATGTACGCCTGACGAGATATAATCAATAGCAGCCATGGTTGCAGATATGAACCCGAGGACCACCCCGATCCATGCAAGTTGATCATCGCTATCTACGAAGGCATATAGTCCGATAAACAGCGCGGACAATCCTATGATCAGGCCGATCCCGCCAATAATAGTGTTTACAAGGGCGCCGACGAAAATACCAACTAGTCCGGTGGAGAAGCTGAGCATAGAGCATACTACATCCAGCCAATTGTAGCTCAGGTTTGAGCTTTGTTCGCTCACCCCTGTCAGATCCATCAAGGTGGAGGCCGAGATGGATGAAGGCAGGTTACCGAGATATTTTGATAAGGATATGTCGCCAAACACGCCTTGGATAATTATCGTGGCTACAGTCGATACCGCAGCAGATATCAAAAAGGCTGATCCGCCCGTCAATGCATATATTGCAGCGAACGCTATCGAGATGCCCATTGCCAGCGCGATCACTACATTAGTTAGATCCCCTCCGAAGATAGAGGTCATCAAACGATTTTTCGAAGCTTCGCTCGACCCTCCCGCAGACATCTCATTATACAGTCGATGAGAATTGGCAGAAATATCCGAGCAAACAGCACCCAGGACATCCCTTATTGTAGATAGTATGGAATCCAGCATAGAATGGGCTGTCTGTTCGATGAACTGTATCGCCCACGTCTTGAACGCGGCGAGTGAGGTCTGGAGCTTCGCGATCGCCGTGTTGATCGCCGCTGCGGCGCTGTCGGCGATGCTACAGAGCAGGCTCACGCCGGCCCGGTACAGATTGTCGGCGAAGTTGTACAGCACGGTGCCGACGGTCATGAGTATCTTGACGATCGTGTCCACGATTTCGCCGAAGTCGATGTAGTCCGGGGGATCGCCGATCGCATCAGAGGTCAGCGAGTATGGTATCCGGGAAATGACGTCGCTCGGAAGGCCCAGCGTGTAGATGTTGCTCTGCGCGATGACCACGCTGTTCGCGATCTTCTCGTTCGGCTGCCCGCTCACCGATTTGTGAGTGAGCTGATACAGCAGATTCTCGGCCTGACTGGCGCTCATGCTCGTGGTCCTGCTGATGACGGCCACGATGTTCGATGATGCGGACGACTGTGAAGCGTCGGTGACATAGATGCTTCCGCCGGCCGCGCCGCTGGACGACGGGGCGGCCGTCAGCAGGTCGTTGAAGAGCGAGTCCAGAGCGATGTAGCGTGGCACGATGACGGTGTTGATGCCGTTAACGAAGTGTTCGCTGCTGCCGCTCACTCGCAGGAACAGCATGTACACCCGATCATCAGCAGTGTACCGGTAATTGTTCGCTCCGACCACGTACAGGTCGCTGTTCTCCTCGGTGGAGTTGACGACTATCGTTCGGGACCTCGATGGATCGACCACCTTCTCCACATAGAAATGATAGTACACGTCGGTGTCGAAGTCCAGTAAGTCCTGGCTCCCTTGAGTTGAAGCACTGTAGCTTCCGTACGAGAAATAATAAGTGAAGGAGTAGTCCCGGGCGTCACCGGAAACGCCGTCCATCTTGACGTCGTCGCCTAACCAGCCGGCCTGCTCGGCCACGCAGTGTATGTTGAAGGTCTGCGATGTTGCCGTATCCGGAACGTCGATGTAGTAATCGAGGCCGGGGTTCACCATTGTGCCCGAGGGGGCGGTGAACCTTGCGGTCGGCAAGGCCTCGCCGTTATAGTATATTACGAAGAAGAACGGGTTGTGGTTGTCCTCCAGCGGCTTGAACTGGTCGAAGCAGATATGGATGACCATGTCTCCCAGGTACTTGTCCACGCCATCCCCGAAGCCGTCGCCGTCGGTGTCGGGATTCGTGGGGTTGAGAGCTTTTCCGCACGGGGTGCTGCCGATGATCTCGTTGCGATCGTTCAGGCCGTCGGAATCGGTGTCCTTGAGCATCGGGTTCGTTATCCATCCATCGGTGCCGAGGTTCACTTCCTCGCCGTCGAGAATGCCGTCGTCGTCGGAGTCTGCGTCGAGAGGATCGCTTCCTCCGTTCACCTGTACCCTGAAGTATTCTAGGCGGCCTTCGTCCCCTCCGGCGCGGTCCTCGATCGTCAACGTCCACGCGGACGAGGAGGCGAGGTCCGAGACGGTGAAGCCCATGGTCAGCAGGTCATAGCTCTTGTAGAGGTGATCGGCGCTCCCGCCCTGGCGGTTCCACAGGACCGCCGACTTCCCGGCGTGGCTGACGTAGATGTACAGATCGCCGATGAAGGTGTGCTCGATGCCGAGGTAGAGGCTCAGTCCGGTGATAGGTTTCGCCGTCGAGCTCGCGAACGTGGGGATGGAGAGAGCGCAGGAGATGGTGCTTCGATCGACGATCTTCGGCGACGCGGCGGTCGACCATGTCTGCGACCACTGCTCGTTGCCGTCCACGAGACCGTCGTTGTCGGTGTCAGGGTTGGTGGGGTTCGTTCCTCGAACGAGTTCGACATCGTCGCGGAGGTTGTCGGAATCGGTGTCGGCCATCAGCGGGCTCGTCCCGAGTTCGATCTCCTGCCTATCGACGAGCGTATCTTGATCGGAGTCGGCGTAAACGAATATGCTATCCACCACGGCCCCGGAGGACGTGATGTCGAAGAGCGCGCTGATGAAGCCGTCCGCGCCGGCCGGATAATCAAAGAACTCTAGCAGGGTCCAGTAAGAGTCGAAATGCCATGCCCCGTCAGCGGTCAGCGTCCCCAGCTGCTGGTAGGCCGTCCCGCCCCACTGCCGGACCGCGCCGGCGCTGCTCGTTTTGTATCGTATGTCGATGCGGTACTGCTGCCCCGACAGGGGAGCGTTGAGGAGGAAGTTGGTGCTGGTGGTGGTCGTGGTCCTTACAGTATAGCCGTCCACAGTGGTCCGGCCGGACCACTCCCCGTTGTCAAATATGGTGACGCCGAACAAGTACTTTGATAGAGCCGAGTAGTCACCGTCGCCTTCCGCTCCGACATCAGTGTTCACGAACACTGGGGCCATGGTAACGGAGGACAGATTGTACAGCGGTCCGTTCACCCTGACCAAGAGGTTCATGCCCGGCAGCGACGCATCGGAGTCATAGTAGCTCCCCATGTTCAGGCTGATCGCGGCCGATGTCCCGTGCCGGTGCAGTGTGCCGACGTTCACCCACCCGGACGAGGTGTACATCTGCACCGTCTGACCGTCCCTGCTGTCCAGGAAGTCGAACTGCAGCTCGTAGCTGACGCGGGTCAGAGGGACCGAGACTATGAACGTAGCGCCACTGACTCCATTTGCCATCGCCCCATCAATGGTCCATCCGGTCCCGAACGATATCCCGGGATTGTGCTCGCTCGAGCCTACGTCGGAAGCGTCGACGGAATAGGAGCGAGCGACGAAGCCGACATTGTACAGCTGCAGCGCGTTCACCAATCGCAGTTTGACGTTCATGCCCAGCTCGTCCGGCATCGAGTCGTGGAAGTACTCGCACGAGAGGACCACGGAAGCGGTGGAGTCGGCGGTGCGGCCGGGAAGAGTGCCGATATTGACCCATCCGGCGCCGTTGTACACTTGGACCGTTACAGGCTGGCTGGAATAGTATTTGAATGTCAAAAGATAGTCGGTGCTCATCTGGTAGGTGTTGTCGTAAATGTTGAAGAGCATAGTCGCATCGATGCCGGAACGAGGAACTCCGGAAGGGGCCCACCCGTCCAGCAACGCGATGCCCGGCCATCGGCTCTCCTGGAAAATGGAGTTTGCGCCGACGACCATCCATCCTACATCGACCCCTCCCGAGAGCATTTCGGTCGAAAGGATATATTCGCCCATGCCCGAGCCGGAATGGAGCGATACCTCGATCCTCAGAGTACCTTGGGCCGGGGACGTCCATCGTATGTGTTCTGTCCCGCCGAGGGTCCTGCTCTCCGCACGAGAACTTTGATAATATTGCGGCTCGGTCTTGTGAAGTACATACAGGTCATAATCGAACCCACTCGGCACGTTGAGGACTATGTCGATAACCTGACCCTTTAAAACATTGATTAGATAGCAATCTTCGAGGTCGTCTAGACCGTTCAGGCTTCCGAAGATTATGCCAGGGACGGCAACCGTTGGATTGTCGAGATTTCCAACGTCCTCATCGGTACCGGCGTCCCCGTTCCGGAAGCTCGTGCGGCATATATCCTCGCTCTGTACGACTACACTCGAATCCAATGTCGAACAGGAAACAATCTTGAAGTGATAGGTGGTCGAGGGGGAAAGGCCGGTTACGATCACCGAGTGCGAGGTGCCCGAAACCCCTTGGGCCGACGAACCGTAATCGGTAGTGGTGCCGTAAACTATTTCCGAGGTCGTGGGAACATCGGTGGTCCAAGTTATTCGCGCGGAGGAGATGCCTATATCGAACGTTATGTCGCTTATCACTCCGATGATAAAAGTGCGGTCCGGACTGATTACGATGTCGTCCGGGTTCGTCGCGGAATGGGAGATGACCTTAAAGTGGTAGACGATACCTGGAACGAGGTTCATTATCGTCACCTGATGTGAGGTGCCTGCGTTACTATGGATCGATGAGCCGTATGCGACAGTGGTCCCGTATGCCACCTCAGAGGTGCCTGGAATGTCCGTCATCCAAGTAATGCGTATCACAGTGGGGATTAGTTTCTCCACGACGATGCCCGTGATCCCGCAAGTATCGAAAGTGCCGATGCCGCTGTACGCGACGTCCCCGGGGTTCGAGATCGATGTCGATTCGACCTTGAAGTAGTAAGCGGTTCCTGGCACCAAGTCGGTTATCGTAACCGAGTGCGACGTCCCGCTCGTTCCTGCTACGAAACCGGTGCAGGCCGCTGTCGTGCCGTAGCGGACGACGGAAGTAGCGGCGACGGAGGAGGTCCACTCGATGCGCACGGTACTGAAGCCTGTGTAAGCAACGTACACGTTGCTTACCTCCACTCCGGCGGTGACGAAGATGGCGTCATCGGACCGAACGAAGTCGTCCGGGTACTGCGACGAACGAGAGATGACCGTGAAGTGATAAGCGGTGGCCGAGGCGAGGCCAGTAAAGGTGACGGAGTGTGAGGTCCCACTGGTTCCGGTGACGGTGTTCCCGTAGCTTGCAGTTGTTCCCCATTGCACCTCAGTAGTGCCATAGACGTTGGTATTCCAAGCAATCTGAGCCTCATCAGCGGAGGTAATGACTGCCAGGCCATAGATGCCGATGGTCACGAAGGTCATGTCGCTCGATTGGGCGATATCGTTCTGGTTCGTCGCGGAGCGGGAGACGATCTTGAAGTGATAAGTGGTGTTTGAGACGAGGTTTTCCAACGTGATCGAATGGGAGGTACCGCTCGCCCCAGTGACGACGTTCCCGTAGCTTGAGGTGGTGCCCCAGTAAACCTCGGTGGTCCCTTCGATGTTGGTGCTCCAGTCTATTTGGAGCGCTGTTCCCAACACATAGTCGATGCTGGGGATGCATATCGCTACGGTGCGGAAGGTGGCGTCGTCGGATTGCAACTTGATGTTGGCATTGTCTAGCGATCTCGATGATATCTGGAAATGATACAAGGTGTTGGACAGAAGATCAGTTATCGTCACCGAGTGAGAGGTACCGCTCGTTCCGATGGCAATGCTGCCGTATTCGGCCGTGGGCCCGTAATGAATCTCGGCAGTGGCGGCGATGCTCGTGGTCCATTTGATGGCAAAGCTTCCGTCGATGATAGGAATGACAACGATGTCGCTTATAGTGCCGGTAGTAACGACGATGTCCTCGCTGGCGGCGGCCTCGTTCGGGTCGAAGGGAGAGCGGGACACCACCCTGATGTGGTAGGCGGTGTTCTGCTCCAGCCCGGTGAGGATGACATAGTGGGAGGTCCCACAGTCCCCCATGATCGAGTTGCTGTACCGGTCCAGGCGATCATCGTAGAACCGCTTGTCCGTGATGTAGTAGACCTCCGATGTTGCGAAAAAATCGGTGGTCCATTCCACACGAATGAAGTCCGGTCCAGCGGTGACGGTGGGACCGTCGAGGGAGCGGAATGTGAAGGTGTAGTCTTCGCTCTCGAACGTGCCTCTGTAGCCTAACACCATCAGTTTGAAGTGATAGAGCGTGTCGGGAGAGAGGCCGGTTAGCAGACTGCCTTCCCGGCAGCTGTACCAATAGGGGCTACCGCCGCCGTGCTCGCCGTAATCGGTAGTGGTGCCGTAGAGTACATCCACCCACTGGTCCCCTAATCGGGTCCAGGTCACTTCCGCGGCATCAGGGCCGATGATGTCCACGGCGACGTTGCATACCACCGGGACGTTAATGCTGAATAGATATTCCTCACTCCACCCAGAGTAGCCATCGGAATAGGTGTTGAGAACGAAGTGATAAATGGAATCAGGATCGAGGTCGTAAAGACGGACGCAATGATAGGGGGCAGGAGTATCGGGGAGATAGTAATCGAATGCCTCCTCATACAGCACGGGGCCCCAGTAGATGACCGATGCGAGAGTATAGCATCCGGTTAACCAGCGTATCTCTACGCTGGTCTGGTCCAGTATGATGATCTCCAGGGAATCCACCATAATATCTGGCATCTCCACTTCCAAATCGTCGCTCTCCGCGGAGTGATTCGGATCGGTGAGCGAGCGGGAGACGACCTTGAAGTGATACTCAAGGTTCCAGCCGTATATTGATTCGAGATTGTTGATCACGATACGATGCACGGTGCCGCTCTCGCCTATGCGAACTCTTCCGTACTCGGTCGTTGGGCCATAATGAACCTCCGTCGTCGAAGGAACGTCATCGGTATACCAAAATAATTCCACGGCGTCGCTGTTGATCGGAGAAGCGCTGAGACTGGATATGAACACTGTGCCCGATATCGACTGCATCCCGCCGCCCTGCGGTCCGGGACCGGGGGAAGCGAATTCCGTGGCGTCCGCCGTGCAGTAGTATTCGAGATTTCTTTCTATCGTATCGCGGACTTTATCGGAGCGAAGGTCCAGGAAGCTGAAGCTAACGCTGTAGCCGCCGACACCGTCCATCCCGTCACGTATCTTGGACATCATGGAGCGAGCCGATTCGGCATCGTTCGACTCGAACGCTTCGAGAACAGCGCCGAGGTCGTCGACCAATGCGTCCCTGGAAGCGGCAGAACAGAATACGCTCTCGTCCTGAGACGCGGTCCACGATATCAATCGTTTTAGGTCCGGCCTCGTGAACATCACGTCGCGGTACGAGAACAGCTCCTGCCGCTCGCATTCCTGAACGAAAATGATGTCGAATCCGTCGGTGGCGATGATCACGGGAGAGAAAGCGGTGCCGTTGGAAATGACCTTCGGCCCGTACGTTATTGTCTCGCCGTCGAACAGAGCGCAGGCCACCTCGCTCGTCCCTTCGATAGTTCGATCCCACGAGACCATGGTCCTACCGTTCGACGCCGCCGCCGAAACGCTGCCGTAGCGGTCGGTCCCGTGATCGACGTCCTCCCACGACCTGAGATCTCCAGGGGCGGTCGCGAAGCCGTGGCGTATGGACGACCCGTTGACAGAGTTGTGGGCGATCCATATCTCTGGACCGTGCATCCCCCGGCTCAAAGCGATGTCGGCGATCTCGTCGCCTCTCCATATCGCGGCAGGTTGATCCATTATTGTGCCGTTCGCGTCCGCGCTGCCGAGGACGACGGTGCTGTCGACCGCTAGGGCGAAATAAATGAGGCCGTTGTCGAACAGCATCTCCACCTTTGATTGAGGAACGGACATGGCCATGATGGCCTGGCAGCTTTCGAGCGATGAGGATGATATGTTCCCCCGGACGATGTAGAACATCTCGGTCCCGTTGTCCTCCCGGAACAGGGAGATGAACGCTTTGTTCTCGTGGACGACCACGTCCGCCCCGGTCCCGTTGGAAAGGTAGCTGGGCCGGGACCACGTGGCCCCTTGGTCCGAAGAGGAAAGAGCGTACGTGCCTTCAGTTCCGTTATGTGTGCCGCAGAACACGATGACCACCGAATCGTCATCGCCGTCGATGCTGACGCCCGTGATGGATCCGAACGACGGCGTCAGAGAAAGATCGGAAGAGTAAGAGGAACCGTTGTTGACGGAACATTTCCATCGCAAGGTCATGTCGTCCTGAGGACCGTCGGCCCATGCCAGGTGGATGGTACCGTTGACGACGACGGACGATGGATTAGATGCTTGGACGTTGGAGACGGTGAGGCGCTTGAGAGCGACGTCCTCGGCGGCGAGGTCGTCGTTCTCGATGCTATCTGCGGACACGCTCACCATCACGTGGAACGCGGTCAAGAGGATCAGGCAGGCGCTCAGGAAGCTGGCGAGCCGTACGGCTAATGAATTCATGTTCAACGTCCCCAATGCCAGCATGCGGCCGGCAACCTTGAAATGAGAATGATTTGAGGATATTTATAGATTAGTTTATTATTAGGAGCGACTATTGATAATCACATCAAGCTCATTGCACGTTGCTGAGAAGAAAGACATGGCGTTCCCAACATCATGTGTTGATCGAATACAAGTCAGCCTGGGCATGCAAAGTCTTTTCCCCATGTCCTTGCATGTGCCGAGCATGCTTGACGAAGGTGATCTCGTCTATCTCCTGGACCCCAAGGGGAACCGCTATTGGCTGAACCTGCGCAGGGAAATGGTGCGGGTGCAGGGCCTCGGCGTGGTGGACGCGAACAAGATCATCGGGCAGGAGGACGGCTCCCGGATCAAGATCGCGGGCAGGGACTTCATCGCCTTCCGGGCGACCATCGCCGAGCTCATGGAATCATTGGACCGCGGTCCGCAGATCATCACTCCCAAGGACGCCGCTACCATCGTGTTCCGCCTGGGCCTGAGGGCGGGGGACACCGTGGTGGAGGCGGGCGTGGGCTCGGGAGCCCTCACCCTGGCGCTCATCAACGCGGTCATGCCCGCCGGCAAGGTCGTCACGATGGAGATCCGCGAGGAGTTCGCCGACCGTGCCCGCCGCAACATCGAGAGGGCCGGCCTGGACAAGTACTGGGAGCTGCGCATCGGGGACATCAAGACCGCCGAGCTGGGCCTCGTGGCCGACGCGGTGGCCCTGGACATGCCGGACCCCCAGCTCGCCCTGGACAACGTGGAGAGGTTCCTCCGCCCCGGAGGCCGCTTCGCCGCCTACGTCCCTAACACCAACCAGGTCGCCGACGTGGTGCACGGGCTGCAGGACCACGGGTTCCTGGAGATAGGAGCGGTGGAGAACATCCAGAGGAACATCGAGGCCCACCCCGGGGGAGTGAGGCCGGCGTTCGAGAACCTCGCGCACACCGGCTACATGATCTTTGCCCGCCGCCCTGCCAGGAGCTAGAGGCGAGGCTCTTGGATAAACAGTTAAGTAGGTGCCCGCGTTTCTGAAACTCCGGTACCATGGTCAAGGCCGAGATAAGGATCGAGCTCAAGCACGGCGTTGCCGACCCCGAGGGGGACAACACCAAGAAGGCCCTGGAGCTTCTGGGCTTCAAGGGCATCAATGGCGTGAAGACCGTTAAGCTCTTCGAGGTCGAGCTGGACATGGACCCTGCCCAGGCCCAGGCCGCGTGCGAGGAGATGTCCCGCAAGCTTCTGGCCAACCCGGTCATCCAGTCGTACCGCGTCGAGCTGAAATGAGGGATGCGATGTCCGGCAAGGAGTTGACCAGGAAGAGGCCGGTGCCCTTCCCGCTGTACGAGATCGACATCTTCTCCGCCTCCAAAGAAGAGCTGAGGGATATGTCCAAGACCATGGGGCTCAACCTCAGCCTGGATGAGATGGAGGTCATCAAGGACTACTTCTCCAAGAAAGGGAGGGTCCCCACCGACGTGGAGCTGCAGTCCATCGCCCAGGCCTGGAGCGAGCACTGCTGCTACAAGTCCTCCAAGGTCTTCCTGCGCGAGTACATCTTCCCCATCAAGAACCCCGATGTCCTGGCCAAAGGCGACGCCGGGGTCATGGCCTTCGACGACGAGCACGCCTACGCTCTCAGGGTCGAGAGCCACAACCACCCCTCCGCCATCGAGCCCTACGGCGGGGCCGCCACCGGCATCGGCGGCATCGTCAGGGACGTCCTGGCCATGGGCGCACAGCCCATCGCCCTGGTCGACCCGCTGTTCTTCGGCCCCCTCGAGCTGAGGCAGGTGCCCAACGGGGTCAAGCTGCCCAAGTACCTCGCCAGCGGGGTGGTGGGGGGCATCCGCGACTACGGCAACAGGATCGGCATCCCCACCGTGGCGGGCGGGGTGTACTTCGATCCCGCCTACACCGGCAACTGCCTCGTCAATGTCGGATGCATCGGCTTCCTTCGGAGGGACAAGCTGCTCAACAACGCCGTCAAGGGCGTGGGCGACGTCCTCATCCTGGTGGGCGGCCGCACCGGCCGCGACGGGATTCACGGAGTTACTTTCGCTTCGGCCGAGCTGCATGAGGCGTCCGAGGACGAGTCCCGTGGGGCGGTGCAGCTGGGCGATCCGATCATGAAGGAGCCCACCATCCATGCCTGCCTCGAGGTCAACGAGCGCGGACTGGTGTCCGGCATCAAGGACCTGGGAGGCGGCGGCCTGTCCTGCGTGGTGGGCGAGATCGCCCTGGCGGGAGGCTGCGGCGCCGATGTCCAGCTGGACAAGGTGCCCCTCAAGGAGGCCGGCCTGGCCCCCTGGGAGATCTGGGTCTCCGAATCGCAGGAGCGCATGATGCTCGCCGCCCCCGAGGCCAACGCGGCGGCGATCCTGGAGGTGTTCGACCTCTGGGACGTGCCCGCCACGGTCATCGGCAAGGTGGTGGAAAAGCAGCAGGTCACCCTGAACTACCAGGGCGAGGTGGTGTACAACCTGGACCTCGACTTCCTCACCAAGGGGCCGGAGTACTGCCGCCCCTGGGCCCCCCCCAAGGGGAAGGAGAAGATCGCCCCCGCGGAGCCGAAGCTGCCCGCCCTGAACGAGGCGGTCCTCGCTCTGCTGAGCGATCCCAACATCGCGTCCAAGGACTGGATGATACGCCAGTACGACCATGAGGTCCGCGCCTCCACCGTCATCAAGCCCCTGCAGGGAAAGGCGGGGCACCAGGGCCCCGGCGACGCCGTGGTGCTGAAGCCCCTGCCCGGCTCGAACAAGGGACTGGCGATAGCGATCGGCGTGAACCCCTGGTTCACTTCACAGGACCCCTACAACGGCGGCCGCAGCTCTGTTGACGAGGTGTACCGCAACATCATCGCCGTGGGCGGCCGCCCCCACGCTCTGACGGACTGCCTGAACTTCGGGAACCCCGAGAAGCCGGAGAGGCTGTTCGAGTTCCGCGAGGCCGTCAGAGGGATAGGGGAGATGGCCCAGGACCTCCTGCTGGCGGTCCCGTCCGGCAACGTGTCGTTCTACAACGAGACGGCGCACGGCCCCGCCCTCCCGACCCCCACCATACTGGGCGTGGGGCTGGTGGATGACATCCGCAAGTGCGTCACCACCGACCTCAAAGTCGAGGACGACCCAGTATACATCGTCGGGGAGACCAAGGACGAGATGGGCGCTTCGGCGCTGTGGCGGAAGTACGGCGGAAAGGGAGGGAAGGTGCCCGCATCGGACCCCCGGGCGCTGGCGGCAACGGGCGAGATGCTACGCCAGGCCATGGACAAGGGCCTCATCAGGAGCTGCCACGACTGCTCCGACGGCGGCCTCGTCGTCGCGCTGGCGGAGATGTGCCTGGGCGGGGACCTGGGCTTCTACGGCGACCTCGCCCCCATGGGCGATCTGCCCACCGCCACCAAACTGTTCTCCGAGTCCAACTCCCGGTTCGTCGTGGAAGTGGACGCTTCCAAGAGGGCCGAGTGGGAAGCCCTCGCCGGGAGCAAGGCCGTGCACATCGGCAAGGTGGGCAGGGGAAGGATGACCGTCAAGGACGGCAGCTCGAACGCGGTGGACCTCAAGGTCCCCGCCATGCGCAAGGCGTGGTCCGAGCCGCTGTGGAACCTGCTGGGGGGATGAGATGAAGCTCGAGGACATCAAAGTGTGCGTTCTCCGGATCGAAGGGACCAACTGCGAGGAAGAGGCCTACCAGGCCTTCAAGATGCTGGGGGCCCGGCCGGAGAAGGTCCACCTGAAGCAACTGCTCGGCAGATCGTCCCCTGAGATGAGGCGAGACCTGGACGACTACCAGGTGCTCATGTTCCCAGGGGGCTTCTCCGCCGGGGACTACGTCCGCGCCGGAGCCATCTTCGCCGCGCGCATCAAGAGCGGCCTCTCCGCCGACCTGGAGAACTTCGTTTCCAGCGGCCGCCCGGTGCTGGGGGTCTGCAACGGCTTCCAGATACTGGTCGAGCTCGGCCTGCTGCCGTCGTTCGACGAGGTCATCAGCGAGGAGCCGCAGTCGGCGCTGTACACCAACGTTTCCGGCCGCTTCGAGTGCCGCCCCACCTACCTCAAGCACGAGAACCACGGCAAGAGCGTGTTCACCTCCCTGCTCCCGCGGGGAGAGGTGGTCATGTTCCCCTCCGCCCACGCCGAGGGGAACCTGAGGTTTCCCCGCGAGAAGGAGCGGGAGATCGTGGACCGGCTGGAGGATAACGACCAGGTAGTGTTCAGGTACGTGGACCCCGACGGCGAGTACGCGGGATACCCGTGGTGCCCCAACGGCGCGGTGAGCAACATCGCCGGCGTCTGCAACCCCGAGGGCAACGTGCTAGGCCTGATGCCTCACCCGGAGAGGGTGATGTGCCGGTACCAGCATCCCGATTGGACCAGGACCGGCGGCGACCCCGGCGCGCCCGGCGACGGCAGGGTGGTGTTCAGCTCGGTGCTCGACCACGTGAGCAAGAGGTTCTGATCACTCCACCGATATCCGGATGTCCACAACGTCGCCGTCGTTCAGGCCCAGAGTGCGCCTCAGGTTGTACTTGCACAGCACCTCGAGTATGTCGGAGTAGTGCGAGCGGGTCGGCATTATCACCGCGCAATCTATGTTCTGGATGGAGGCGAGGTGGCACCTCACCTCCCCGAAGGTGCGCCCGTTGCGGGTGAAGCCGTGAATGACAATGCCCTCGCTGCGGCGGAGGACCTCCAGCTTGTTGGCGTCCTGGGGGCTGATCTTGAGGTTCAGGGTGCCCTCGAACGGAATGAACTTCAGCTTCTCCCTGAACTGGTCCTGGTAGCCCGGCTGGTTGACGTAGTATTGCCCCTCTCCCATGCCCGTCGCTACCGCCCCGTGGATGAGGATGTGGTCCCGGAGCTCGAAGATCTTCTGGTACTCCGAGTACTCCTGCCTCAGCGAGTCCAGGCCCTTCTTGGTAATCTTGATGCGCTGCTTCCTCGCCCCCAGGTCCCTCTGGATGAGGCCTTCCTCCAGCAACTCCAGGATCCTCTTCGACGCGGACTGCTGACTGATGCGGAGCTTATCCCCCAGCTCCCGGGACGATATGGCGATGTAGTCGTTGATCCCGCCGAGCAGGGCGATCTGCTTGAGGGCGATGGCGAACTTCTCGTTCATGTTAACTTTCCCCAGTAGTTACTTCGATGCTGTTAACTACAATTTTCTGGGGTGTTCCATCCGGACCAGGCTATTTAATGCTTTCAGCTTTTTGTATGAGGCGGCGGTCAAGAACGAGCACCGGCGGCCTTATCCGTCGTCCAGGGCCAGGTGGCTCCCGCCCCTCATCACGATGGTCTTGACGCGCTGCTTGCGCAGCTTGGCGATGAGCACGCGGTCGTTCGTCACCACGTATGCGTTCAGCTTCATCGCGAGCTCGATGACCGCGGCATCCCCGACCGCCCGAGTGTCCTCGATGGTGTAGCGGGACAGCAGCCTCAGGGCCGCGGGGGCGTGCTTGTTCTCGGACCGCTTCAGCTCCCCCACGATGGGGCCGGGGACGTACACGTCGCACTGACCGAGAAGGGAACGCAATTGCGCATCGATGTTGATGGAGCGCTCAAAAGGAAGGAGAAGGGCGTTGGTGTCCAGGACCACCTTGGGCATATGCCCACCTTACTGGATGATGCCGTACCCGATAAGGCGCCACTTGCCCGCTATTCTCCTGGAAATGGCCACGCGCTGCTCCTTCTGCGCGCACACCGGGATCTTCAGGGCGACCTCGGACTCGTCGCCCCTGGCGCTGGTGACCACGCCCACCGTGGTGGCGGTCCCGATGCTCAGCATGAGCGGCTCGTTGGTCTTGATGTTCTCCACGACCAGGTCGTCGGCGGCGCCCACGACCCTCTCGAGAAGGTGGGTGGTCATGACGAACTTGTGCAGCACCGGCGGCAAAGTGCCGGGCTTTCCCACCAGGCGGCCGGTCAGCCCGTCCGACTTGGTCAGCGCGGGGTCCAGCTTGGTCCCGATGGCCATAAGGCCTCCCGGCGACGCCGCCTCCAGGGTGGTATTGCCGGTATGAAGGGATTGAACAGCGGTAGTGATCCTCTCCCAGCTGGTCTTGCCGCCCACCTCGACCTTGCGGCCCGGCAGGATCTCAATCTCGTCCCCCACCACGAGCTCGCCCTGGGTCAGGGAACCTCCCAGCACGCCGCCCTTCAGAGCGTCGGGCGAGGAGCCGGGGGTATTGATGTCGAAGGAACGCGCCACGTACATGAGAGGGGGCTTGTCCCTTTCGGCCTTGGGAGTTGGAATGTACTTCTCGATGGTCTCGATGAGCTTGTCGATGTTGACGTCGTGGTGCGCGGAGACGGGAATGATGGGGGCGTTCTCGGCGATGGTGCCCTTGATGAACCTCTTGATCTCCCGGTAGTTCTCCAGCGCCTCTTCCTTGGTCACGAGGTCGATCTTGTTCTGGACGATGATGATCTTGTCGACACCGATGATGGACAGGGCCATCAGGTGCTCTTTCGTTTGTGGTTGAGGACAGTGCTCGTTGGCGGCCACCAGCAGAAGGGCGCCCTGCATCATGGCCGCGCCGGAAAGCATGGTGGCCATGAGCGTCTCGTGCCCGGGAGCGTCCACGAAGGATATGGCCCTGAGGAACTTGGCCTCCCCCCCGCAGTCGCAGGAATCCTTGACGATGTACCTTTTGCACTTCTCGCAATAATAGAATGCCGTATCGGCGTAGCCCAGGCGGATAGAAATACCGCGCTTGATCTCCTCGGAATGCCGATCGGTCCACTCCCCGCTCAACGCCTTGGTCAAGGTCGTCTTGCCGTGGTCGACGTGACCGATCATCCCGATGTTGATCTCGGGCTGTACGGATACCTTCATTTCTTCTCCTCTTTCTTCGGAAGGAGCTCTTCGACCGGCTTGGAGCCGGCGCCGCTGATGGTCATGTTGATCTGGGTCGTCTCGTTGGAAACGGTGTTGCCCCTGACCAGCTTGCGGCGTCTCATTCCGTTCTCGGGAGCGTTGAAGCCGGTCCCGTCGGAAAGGAGGACGTTCTTGCGCCTGACGCCGGGGAGATCGGACCTCATGGGGACCCCGTCCTTGTCGCTTCCGCCGACAATGGTCAGCTTGTACCCGGGCAAGCTGACGAATATGCCGTCCACCACGTCCCCTATCCTCTTGCCGATAAGGGAGTTAGCATGATGACCGGAAACGTTGACCTGGTAGGACATCCCGGTCTTTACGTCGTTAATGACAGTTTTGAACTCAACCATACAGTCACCTTTGTGAGTAATCGCCTTAATGTAGCTTAGAATAAATAACTTTTCGTGGCGCTATTTTCTGCTAGCCCTCTAGCCAGCAGTTATTTTTCCGGCAAGTTATTGTCAGTTTGGGGAAAGCTCGCTCCAGGGTCATGCGTCAAGGGTGCGGTTGCAGGTCGCTTCGCTGATCTTGCCCCCCCCCCCATGAGGGGCTTACGGGAGCCGGCCCGTAGTCTACGCTCACGGTGGGCTCGTCGCTCCCGTCGCCGGGGCCGTGGCCGGGCTCATCCTGGTGAGGGCTCGCTCAGATCTTACCGAGCTCGCTTTCGACCTCTGGCGTCGATTTTTGCCGGAAAAGCGTGAGCGGGTGCGA
The DNA here is from genome assembly GCF_000308215.1 of Methanomassiliicoccus luminyensis B10. NCBI lineage: Archaea > Methanobacteriati > Thermoplasmatota > Thermoplasmata > Methanomassiliicoccales > Methanomassiliicoccaceae > Methanomassiliicoccus > Methanomassiliicoccus luminyensis. The sequence continues at coordinate 134,665 of NZ_CAJE01000024.1, read as the reverse complement.
CCCGATATCTGTTGGTTGCCTCAAGTGCCTGCGATCACTATGGGCAGGTAGCGACTACAGGCCCTCCCTCGTTGACCATGACGCGCCACTAGGTGAGCGAGAGCTAAGTGCTATTGGCGGCCGCCTGGGCAGCATCAGTGTTTGATATCGGGGCACTGACGATTATTGATCTCGGCACGAAGACGAGTTCGGCGCAAGAACGAGTCTGCGTGTGGGATTCGCCACCTCATTTGCGCCCGTCATATGACCTTACGGGATATCAAATCAGATTTATCGTCAAAGCATTAAAAATTATGTACCGCATATCCCAACTGGGATCAACATGCAGGGTCGGCCAAAGAAGGTTAATGAGATGGCGATATTGTCGATCGCTCTCGTCATATTGATCGTCATCGTGGCCTGTTACCCGATGATCCAATCGAGAGAGGAGGAAGAACTCGATATCAAGAACCTGATGAGCGGGACGATCGAGATCGGTTGCGGAATGGATTCCTCGAACGAGGTCTCCGGAACGGGTTTTATCGTCGAATATGATGGCGTAAAAGTGATTAGCAATGCGCACATCGTAACATATCTCGACAACGGATCATACATGCCCTTCGATCACATCTCTGGACGGTTCTTTGACGATGATACCGCCTACGAATTGAACGTGACCTCCTTCGACCGCGGTTTGGACATCGCCGTGCTTGCTTTTGTCGACATCAGCCGTCACTTTTCGGTCCTTTCCTTCGGCGACTCCGACCATATCTATTACGGTGACCCTGTCCTCACCGTCGGCAACGCTCGGGGCAATGGATTATCGGCCTCCTCCGGGGTCGTCTCCATACCCCTGATAAATATCAACGATTCAAGGGCCGTAAGGCCGGCGATACAAACATCCATCACCATCAACGACGGCAACAGCGGAGGTCCCCTGTTCGACGACCGGGGCCAGGTCATCGGAATGATGTCCTTCCGGATACGAGATTCGCTCGGCGATATCGTCAACGGGATGAGCTTCGCCGTTCCGTCCAATGAAATACGGACCTACCTTGACATCGTCAAGGTATGAACCGCATCGGAAGGAAGCGGTCAGAATATGGCCGGCTCTCTCTTCTCCCTTTCCATATCGACGAACTTATAGAAGACACCACCCTCCCATTCGAACTCACGCATCCCATTGTTGATCGTCCACAGGTCATGGACGTTCATGACTCTAATGATCGCGTCATCCAGGTCCCGGGGGAGAGTATCGCTCCCCTGACGAGTGAACCAGACCTCTCCCATATGCTGCACGTGCCAGTTGATGAACGCGATTATGCGTTCTATCGATATTTCGATGCGGAGGTACGCTTCCGCGCCCGCCACATAGGTGCTTTTTCGCAATGACAACACCTCATCCGCCATGTAGACGTACTTCGGCATTATTAGTCGAGCACGATCTGGCTGGACCAATCCCTCTATCCCCCACCTCGCCTTATAGTCTTCGAGCAGCTCGAAAGTCGTCCCGTCCCTGCCCAGCTGGTTGTCGGGACGCACCTCATAGACGAACGGCTCCCCGTTGTTGGCCATGGGGTCAGTGATCACTTGCCCGAACACAAGGGGCTGCGGGACCGCCAAGAGATCGAAGCTCCCAAAGGTCAATCAGATCACCGCCGGCTCCCTCTTCTTCCTTTCCATGTTGACGAACTTGTACAGGACCCCCGGCTCCCACTGAAGCTCGTAGACGTCGTCGTCGATCGTCCGAGCATCATACACGTTCATGACCTTGATGACCGGGCCCTCACTTCCCACTGGGACATCATAATCATACGGCATGTGGGCGAACCAGACCTCTCCCATCCGTTCCACGTGCCAGTTGATGGACGCCACGAATCGTTCCGCCTCCCGCACCCTCCGGTAGTAGTCCCGGAACGACTCCTGATAGCTGGCTCGGCCGTACGAGAACGACTTGTCGATCGCATAGATGTATTTCGGGAAGACCTTTTCAACAATCTCGATTACATGGGTGTATGGGGAAGTCTCTTTCAGCAGGTATGCGTCCATGCCGTCCGATCCCCCCTTCCGATAGATGAACGGCTCCCCGTTGTTAGCCATGGGGTCAGTGATCACTTGCCCGAACACAAGGGGCTGCGGGACCGCCAGGAAGTCATAATATTTCATATAGGTCATTTGTCACCAACATCATCTGGGGAGGTAATAGAACGCGTGCGCGTTCGTTTTATGGCCACATGTATGATAATGCTTATAATATCCTGACCCTGACGATGGCTTATGTGCGTCATGCCATACCGGAGCCCCAAACACAGAAGCAACGGACTTGGCATTCGATTCACTGTACGTCCACGTGCTCATCACACCACCTGGATTGTTACTCAGCTTCATGATCTTCTGAGCCCTCTCGAAGGAGATCGCTTTGGGAACGATATAGACCTTCTTGATCAGAACCGCAAAGTAATATTTCCCATTATTCATGTTATTAAGGTTGACGCTGTTAAGCTGGTTTATTGAATAGGTTGTTCCGTCGACCGTGACTGAAACTAGGTCCCCGTGTTTATACTTATAACTAATGCCATCGATGACGTTCTGAGTATATTCCACATAATTGTTAGAGTAGTATGTGTAGGCTGCGTAAACGACAAAGGCCACCACCACGGCCGCGACGATCGCGTTTATCCCGGGTATGGCCAGCAGGGGAGCGAGCGAGAACCAGGCACAATCGTCGATGGCCCCCTCGCCGATCTGGTCCCGGTACGAGACCTCCGTTCCGTTGATGATGAAGATTACATCAAAATCGGTCTCGTTGAGAGGCACTATATAGCCTTCTAAACATCCGCTCTGCTGGCTTCCATTCTCGGAATCGAAATATGTGAATGCGGTGTTTATCGAACCAGTTAGATAAAATTCAGAGACGATCTCTACCGTCCCTTCTTCCCCTTCCCCCACCGCCGCGTCCGCTCCCGACCCTATGGCCACTTTCTTGGAGCCTATGAAGGTAGAAACGCTCTCATCGACCCAGTACTCATAGGAATAGGTGTTCAGGGCCTCGGTTATCTTCTGCATCTCCGGCGCGATGCTCACATCCACGGTACGGACGTTACGTGCGCTATCATCATCGAAGCTTTGACCATGACCGATCGCCGGATAAACGGCGAAGGCGGCTACAACGGCGACAGCAACGAGCAATACTTGCCATGATCTTATTCTCACTAACCCCACCAAGATTCTATATCTCTAGATGCATATAAAATGATATTGGTAATTCCATAATTACATGGAGATATTTGTTATGAGGAATGCCAGCAATTCCTACCGGGCCGGACGCGGCCGGTCACGATCGGCGCCATCTGGCTCGTCCGACCGATCTGCCTGAAGCACCAAAAAATTCAGCAGGATCGTATGTGGCTTGATCGGTCGAGTTCGAGAGGCATTCCCAGGGCCTTGCTTGGAGATTGAATACTATGGAGGGCTTTAACCTAGAAGAAGGAAGAGGCCGGCGTGCTCAGGCCGCGTCCAGGATGGCGTCGGCGAACTCTTCTGCTCTCTTCTGCCATCCATCCTTCAGCTGCCCGGCCATGGTCTCCTTGAGGGAGCCTTTCTTCTCATCCATGACCACGCTGAAGACCTTGTCGGCGACCTTGACCATTCCCCTGTCCCTCAGGACCGCGTCCAGGGTGGGTATGTTCTTCCTCCGGGCGTCAAGCTCCTGGGGGGTGGGCATTTTCCCAGTCTTCTTGTCCGGGACCTCGTCGGCATGGGTGGCGAACAGTGCGTACCTGGCTCCCTGCGGCAATGCGGCCTTCTTCACGAACCTGCGCATGCTCCCGATGGGCTTCCCCACCCGGGTGGGGGCGCCGAACACGTACAGGTCGGCGAGGGGGACCTCCTTGGGCCCGACATCGCTGATGTGATGCACGCTGACCTGCTGCCCCCTGGACTCCAGGACGTGCTTCAGCTCCTCGGCGATCTTCGCTCCGTTGCCGTACTTCGAGGCGTGGTATATTTCGATCCTCATCGAGGCCCTCCCGACCGCCAAGGATGCGCCGGTCCGGTCTTAATCCTATGCGCGGCGGATCACCTGCATGGCGGCTAAGGCACTTCCTTCTCCCGGAAGGCCACCGCCCCCAGGACCAGCAGGGCCACCGTGACCACCGCGAGCGCGAGGAACGCCCCCGAGGCGTCGCCGGTGACCCCCATCAGGCTCCCCTCGTTCAGCAGGGAGGAGGCGATGACCTTCAGCTGGTGCATGAGAGTATAATGGCTGATGGCGCCCGGAACGGAGCCTACGAAACCCTCCCACACGAACGCATAGATCAGCCCCACGTATATGGGCTGCTTCAGCACCACCCCCAGCGCCAGGAACAGGGACGAGTACACCGCCACGCCGAGCACCAGCACCGCCGAGTACGACAGCAGGATGTTGACGGCGTCGCCGTCGATGGCGGTCTGCAGGAAGTAGCTCGACCACCCTACGAGGTTCACGAGCAGCAGGATGACCGCGGCCGCCAGGACCAGGGTGACGTAGTACCCGAGATAGGAGACCCGGCGGTCCAGGGGCGCGGTAATCACCGGCGTTATGCTCCGGTCGTCGATGTCGTTCCTGATAAGCGACGCGCCGTATATCATGGATATGACGGGGAGCAGGAACGACAGCACCAGTAGGTCCAGCATGGCGCTCCCGTCCGCCGCGAGCCCCTCGCCCTCATAGGCGGCGTAGCCCATGACGAACGCGACCAGCAGGGTCAGCAGCACTACCAATGTCCACCGTCGGTTCAGCAGCAGCCTCTTGCTCGAATACCTGAGTATGGAGCGCAGGCCCGTGATGTTCATCATGATGTTCATGTCACCACCCCACCATGTACCGGAACACCGATTCCAGGTCGTCGTCGGTGCTGTGCATGCTCTCCAGCTCCCAGGCCGGGTTCTTCAGCAGCTCGGGGACGGAATCGAAGAAGTCCTCCGGCCGGTTGACCTTCACGCTGAGCCCCTTCCGGTCCGGCCCGAGCTCCACCGACACGGTGTAATCCCTTTCCACCAGCATCTTGGCCAGCTCGACCATGCCCTTGCCCTCTACCACGATGTTGTGGGGGTAGCGGCTCATCAGCCCTCTGATCTCCGATATGTCCCCGGTGGCCACCGCCCTGCCTTTGTAGATGAGAGCGATATTATGCGTGAGGCGCTCGACCTCGTGCAGGACGTGCGTGGAGATGATGATGTCCCGCCCCTGCTCCCGGTTCAGCATCTTCACCAGGTCGATAAGCTCCCTCCGAACCGCAGGGTCGGTCCCGGTGAACGGTTCGTCCAGAAGGAGGAGCGGGGGATCGTGCATGAGCGCCCCTCCGATCTTGATGCGCTGCTTCATGCCCTTGCTGTACCCGCCGATCTTGCGGTCCGCAGCCTTGGTCATCTCCACCGTCCCCAGCACTTCGTCGACCCTGCTCTCCCGGGCCGCTCCGCCGATGCCGTGCAGGCCGGCGGCGAAGCGCAGATAGTCGCGCCCGGTGAGGTCGGGGTACAGGAAGTCGTAGTCGGGGCAGAAGCCGATGCTGGACAGCAGCTTGCTGTCCTTCCAGGGGCATCTTCCGAGGACAAGGAGCTCGCCCGCGTTGGGCTTGATCGTGCCGATGAGCAGCTTGAACAGGGTGCTCTTCCCGGCGCCGTTCGGCCCGACCACGCCGGTGATCCCCCTCCCGATGGTGACATCGAAATTGTTGAGCCCGATGACCTCGCCATACCACTTGGAGAGGTCCTTGGCCGACACGATGGCCTCGCTCACTTTCCCACCCCCTTGCGGTAGATGCGGTAGTAGGCGATGAGCGCCGGGGGCACCGTGAACACGAACGCCATGACCGCCAGGAGGACCGGGTCGATGCCCGGCGACAGGTCCTGCCCGAATATCGCCAGGCAGGAGTTGTACATCACCCCGAACGGACTGATGAGGTGCCAGTTGGGATCGAACTCGGTGAATATGCTCCCGATGATCTCCAGGACGAAGGCGGCCATGAAGGTCCCCACCGCCGCGTAGGTCTTGCGCCCGGTCAGGGAGGACAGCATCAGTCCCAGGGGCAGCAGGAACACCGCGGTCCACAGGCCCGCGGCGATGGTCTGGCCTATCACCTCCAGGCTGGCGAGGTAATCGCTGCCCGACTGGGTGGCCATGACCGCCACCCCTACCATGACCGCGGGAAGGAGGGTGAACATGAGCATCACCATGAGGGCCCCGGCAGATTTCCCCAGCAGGTACCCGGCCGGCCGCAGGGCGCGGGACAGGTACAGCGTGATGGAGCTGCTGCGGAGGTCCTCGGCGAGGAGGTCGCCGCAGACCAGGGAGACGAGGATGATGGTGAAGACGAAGAAGAGGGTACCCCCGAACCTGGACAGCATGCTCTCCGAGGTGAGCACCTCGTGAGGCATCATGATCATCACTATCAGGTTCAGGAGGTCGATGAGGACTATGCCCAGCACGATCAGGGCGATGGTCCAGCCCCGCATCTTGTCCCGGAGCACCCTTTCGGCGATGACCAGGTACCGCTGGGCATGCTCGCTCCTGGTGCCCGTCCATGGCGAGTACTCTATGGGGTTAAGTCCCATCAGGCCACCCCGCCGACCGAGCTTATGTAGATGTCCTCCAGGGAGATCTTGTCCGGCTGATAGGAGCGGATCCGCACCCCCTGCCGACAGGCGAGCTCGAAGATGCTCCTGCTGTCCGCGGAGGTCACCAGGACCACCCTCACCTGCCCGAACTCCTCGGAGATGTCCACGACCTCGTGCTCCTTGCACAGCAGGTCGGTGAAGGCCCTGAGGTTTTCAGGCGCTCCCCTCGCGGTCAGCCTCTTGCGTCCCTGCGCGGGGGCCATGAGGTCCTCGATGCTTCCCCGGTTCACCACCTTTCCGCCGCTGACGATCACCGCCTCGCGGCACACCTTCTCCACATCCTGGAGGATGTGCGACGACACCAGTATGGTCTTGTCGGAGGCGGAGATGCGGGCGATGAGCTCGAGCATCTCCTCCCGGCCCAGGGGGTCCATGCCGTTGGTCGGCTCGTCCAGGAACAGCACCGCGGGGTCGTGCACTATTGCCTGAGCCAGCTTGACCCTCTGCTTCATGCCCGTGGAGTACGATCCGATGGGGCGGTACCGCTCTTCCCCCACGCCGACGAAGTCGAGCATCTCGTGGCTGCGGGGCACGGCGTCCTTCTTGGACATGCCGGAGATGCGGCCCATGTACGCCACCATCTCCACCGCGCTCATCGGATCGATGAGGCAATCGTGCTCGGGCATGTAGCCGACGATGTCCCGCACCTTCAGGGTGTCCGTCCTGGAATCGAGGCCGGCCACCGTCAGGGAGCCGCCCTGCGGATCCACCAGGCCAAGGACGGTCTTGATGAAAGTGCTCTTGCCGGCACCGTTGGGGCCGAGCAGGCCGACCACTCCGGGAGAGATGTCCAGGGACAGGTGGTCCAGCGCCGTGATCTGGCCGTACCGCACCACCACGTCCCGGGCGCATATGGTCGCTCCCTCGGTCCCCGTGACCCGGTCCTCCGGCCTATTCCCCGCCGTCATCGGGGAATGAAAACGGTCCGCATATTTAGGCTCATGGTCCGGGTTTTCAGTAGGACCGGACGGCGCCGCTGCCTCTCCGCAATTCCATCTGGACGTCCCGCCCGCCCATGGTTTTATGGCGAAGCCCGCGCATAAAGCTACGGAGGCGGACCGGGAGCGTGGGGCGATGACGCCGGCGATATTTGCCCAGATGGGTGCGGCAAGGAGCATCTTCACACAATCAGGAAATTATTTCCCATTTGGCAACAGTTATATAGTTAACAATAGTTAATGAGGGCATCATGGCGACGGACGAACTGACCGAATACGACATCAAGCGATACAACCGCCAGATGATGATCAAGGGCTTCGGGGAAGAGGGGCAGAAGAAGCTGAAGAGCACCAGGGTCTTCGTCGCCGGCGTGGGCGGCCTGGGCTGCCCGGTGACCACCTATCTGGCGGTGGCCGGGTTCGGGCACATCACCATAGCGGACCTGGACGTGGTGGACCTCTCCAACCTCAACCGGCAGATCCTGCATTGGGACAAGGACGTCGGCCGGGTGAAGGTGGAGAGCGGGCTGGAAAAGCTCACCGCGATCAACCCGAGCATAGAGGTGTCCGCGTTCCATGGTCGGATCGACGAGAACAATGTCTACGACCTCACCAAGGGACATGACCTCATCATAGACGCCATGGACAACTTCCCCACCCGCTTCCTGCTCAACAGGGCGGCGCTGAAGCACGGGGTGCCGTTCATCCACGCCTCGGTATGGGGCATGGAGGGGCGCATCACCACCATCGTCCCGGGGAAGACCCCCTGCCTCGAATGCACCTTTCCCCACGCCCCTCCCAAGGAGGTGTTCCCCATATTGGGGGCGACCCCCGGCGTGCTGGGGACCCTGCAGGCCATCGAGGCGGTGAAGGTGGTCCTGGGCATCGGAAGAACGCTAGAGGGCCGCCTGCTGGTCTTCGACGGCGAGTACATGGAGTTCCACGAGATCGATCTGAACAAGGACCCCAAGTGCGCGGCCTGCGGGCACGGGCACAAATGATACGGAGGAATGGAATGAAAGTGAACGTGAAATTGTTCGGGCATTTCCGCAATATTGCCAACAGCAAGGAGGTCGATGTCGACGCCAGGGGCCACACCGTCAACGATGTGGTCTCGGCGCTGGTGGAGAGGTTCCCGGAGCTGGGACCGGCCGTGCTGGAGAACGATCAGGTGCGGCCGTACGTCAACCTCTTCCTGAACGGCAAGAACATCAAGGAGCTGAACGGCCTGGCCACCGGCATCAAGGAAGGGGACGGCATAGTGCTGTTCCCGCCCATGGCGGGCGGCTGAGCCATCGTCCGCTCTACCATATCTCCTTCCGGAATGCCGCGAGCGCCCGCTCCCGACCGGGGGCCGCCCCAGCTCTTTCGGAAGGTCATTTCTTTTTAGGCCAGGCCGCGATCGCGGCAACGAGGAGCGCGGACACTATGAAAGAAGCTTGTCGCTGCCACCGTCCACGGTGATCTCCGACCTCGTGATGACCAAAGAACTTCTTTCTGTAAACGTGCGAGCTGGGACGGGTCTCGAGCGGGTTCCTACGTACTGACCATAGTTAACAATAGTTAAACTTAAATAACCAGTAACCTTTGCTCCGGTCTATGTTGAGAAGGGATCGCGTTTGTCGTCCGCAGGCGTCCGCCCGGTAGGTCTGTTCTTCCGATCCCTTCATTGAATTTTGCCGCCGATGACGAGGGTCTCCGCATCAGGGGGACCGCCGTCGTGATGTCCGGCACCGGAGAGTGAGAAAATGTGGTATGAGAATATTCTGCAGGCCATCGGGAGGACCCCTCTGGTGCGGCTGAACCAGGTCACCGAAGGCCTCGAAGCGACAGTGCTTGCCAAGCTTGAGTTCATGAACCCCGGCGGAAGCGCCAAGGACCGCATCGCCCTGGCCATGATCGAGGAGGCTGAGAGAAGGGGCCGCCTCGTCCCCGGCGGCACGGTGGTGGAAAGCACCTCCGGGAACACCGGGATGGGGCTGGCCATGGTCAGCGCGGTGAAGGGATATCGCAGCGTGTTCAGCATCCCCGACAAGATGAGCCAAGAGAAGATCGATGCTCTGCGCGCGTTCGGGGCGCACACCGTCGTGACCCCGACCAAGGTCTCCGCCGATGATCCCCGCAGCTACTACTCGGTAGCGCGCAGGATGGCGGAGGAAAAGCCGGACGCGCTATACATCGACCAGCTCAACAACCCCGCCAACACCGACGCCCACTACCGCACCACCGGCCCGGAGATCTGGGAACAGACCGAGGGGAAGATCACCCACTTCGTCGCCGGGGTCGGCACCGGGGGGACCGTCTCGGGCATCGCCAAATATCTCAAGGAGGTCAGCCCGTCGGTCAAGGTCATCGCCGCCGACCCCCACGGCTCGGTGTACTATCACTACTTCAAGACCGGGAAGTTCCCGGAAGCCCACAGCTACTTCGTGGAGGGAGTGGGCGAGGATATCCTGTGCAGGAACGTCCACTTCGAGTACATCGACGACGTCATCCAGTTCAGCGACAAGGAGGCGTTCCTGATGACGCGCCGCCTCGCCCGGGAAGAGGGCATCTTCGCCGGCGGCTCGTCGGGGGCGGCAGTGCACGTGGCCCTGCAGGCGGCCCGGGACCTGGGACCGCAGGACGTGGTCGTGGTGGTCCTCCCCGACGGCGGGGCCAAGTATCTCAGCAAGATCTACAACGACCGGTGGATGAGGGAGCACGGCTTCCTGGAAGGAGGGATCGAATGAGGTTCGAGACGGAAGCGGTGCACGCGGGCGAGGAGCCGGAGAAGCAGGCCAATGGGGACGTGGCGGTCCCCATACACATGGCCTCCACCTTTGCCAGGAAGAAGGTCGATCGACCGACCAACGGCTACGAGTACTCCCGCTCCGGCAATCCCACCAGGAGGGCGCTGGAAGAGCGGTTGGCAGCTATAGAGGGAGGGATGGGCGCACTGGCCTTCGCTTCCGGTCTGGCCGCCGAGGCCACCATGATGTTCCTTCTCAGCTCGGGAGGCCGGGTGGTGGTGTGCAACGACCTCTACGGAGGGACGTTCCGCCTGTTCAAGAAGTGCTTCTCCCAGTTCGGCCTGGGGTTCGACTTCGTAGACCTCGGGGACCCTGGAGCGGTGGACCGGTCACTGGCCGAAATGACCGACATGATGTGGATAGAGAGCCCCACCAACCCGCTGCTGAAGGTGTACGACATCAAGGAGCTGGCCGGGAAGGCGCATGCCGCCAACAGGGAGACTTTAGTGGTGGTGGACAACACCTTCGCCAGCCCGTACTTCCAGAGGCCCCTGGACCTCGGGGCGGACCTGGTGGTCCACTCCACCACCAAGTACATCGGCGGTCACTCCGACGTCATCGGAGGATGCGCGGTGGCCAAGGACCCCGATCTGGTGGAGAGGCTGAGGTTCTACCAGAACGCGGTCGGCGCGGTGCCCGGACCTCAGGAATGCTACCTGACGCTGCGGGGCATCAAGTCCCTGCACCTGAGGATGAAGTGCCACCAGGAGAACGCCCTGGCGGTGGCGGAGTTCCTGGAAGGCCACGATCTCGTGCGGAGGGTCAACTATCCGGGGCTCAGGAGCCATCCCCAGCACGAACTCGCCAAGAGGCAGATGAGTGGGTTCTCGGGCATGGTGTCGTTCGAGCTCAAGGACGGCCTGGACCCCGTGAAGGTGGTCGAGTCCACCAAGATCTTCGCCCTGGCGGAGAGCCTGGGCGGGGTGGAATCGCTCATCGAATGCCCCTCCTGCATGACCCATGCCTCCATCCCGCGCGAGGAAAGGCTGCGTTGCGGGCTGGCCGACGGCCTCGTACGGCTGTCCGTGGGGGTCGAGAACAAGGAGGATCTCATCGAGGACCTGGCCCAGGCTTTGGAAAAGGCGAGGTGACCCTAGTATAACTGCCTCTGGGCGCACCGGTCATACTCCCGGGCCGCCGACGGCAGCAGCGCCAGCAGCGTCACGATGAAGGAGAACGCGATCAGGCCCAGGAAGGCCAGCAGTATCACTCCCGCAACGATGCCGGGCTGGTTCCGGAAGAAGAACAGGAAGTAATACGCCCCTTCCGCCAGGGTCATCAGCCCGAACGGGAGCATGAGCACCAGCAGGTTCCTCCGCTGGGACGGCGAATAGTTCCTCACCCCCTTCAGGGTGGTCCACGGGCGGAGGAGGACGATGAGCATCACCGCCGCCAGGATGATGAACAGCACTTCCGCCCGGAGGGCGAAGAGCGTGTTGAGGTTGTGGAGAACCACGTAGTTCGGGTCGAAAGGATAGAACGGGAATATCGACCCGATGTACAGATCGCCCAGCAGGTGGGCGAAGGACGCCAGCGCCGCGATCGCCAGGAGGGCCGGCCGGAGGCGGAACGCGATGATCAACAGCGCCAGGACCGCCGACAGCATGATGGCCCATCCCAGCAGGGAGTGGCTGGCCATCCTCAGCGCGCCGGAGTGAAGGAAGTCGGGCAGCACCGAGAAGAAGGCCACGTAGACCAGCCCCAGGCCCCTCTGCTCCTTCAACAGGAGCAGCAGCGGCAGGCATATTATGAGCGCAACGGCGAAATGCCCCGTAAGCCACATGGTTGAACCGTCCGGTGACCTGCCGACCACGCCCCTGGCCTTTCGGTCCGAGGACGGCTCACGCGGCAGATGCGCTAGTTCTCACTGGACCCCCTTGTATATAGCCGTTTTCTATCGCATGGGGCTCCGGCGGTGCATCACTCGGAGGGCCTTGCCCGGACCGCATGGAACTCCGTACCGCCCAGGGCGTGGGCGCTCTCGTGCGGCAGGGCGGGGAAGGGGTCCAGGGGCTGCGGTCCCGTCGAGTTCTCCCACAGGTCGCCGAACTCGGTGGTGTACAGGTCGGAGGGCTCGACCTCCCCTGCAGCTATGGTCCCGTCCATCACCATCGCGTCGATCCATGGCTGCAAGACCTCGTCCGTTATCTTCCCGGAATCGCTGTACCGGTGGGAGGTCACGTGGTGCAACCCCACGGCGTGGGCGGTGATGCCTTCCGCCTCGTGAGGATGGTCGTTGGCCCACCGCTCCGCTCCTTTGTAGGCCTGGACGAACGCCCTCACCGCGTCGGGGTTCTTCTCGATGAAGTCCTCGGTGAACAATATCAGGGAGGTCTCTCCCAGCGAGCCGGACGGATCGAGGCTGGTCGATATCGGCCTGACGCCGCCCCTTGGCTCCACTACCGTGTAGAACGATTGCGGCAATACGGCCACGTCGATCAGGCCCTGCCGCAGGGAGTCCTCCAGATGCGGGTCGGGTATGACCACGAACTCGAAAGACCCCATCTCGATGCCGTTGTCTTCGTACCATCCGTCGGCGTCGATCTCCATGCAGAAGCCCGGCATGCTCACCCCGATCCTGGGAACGTTCCCGCCGGCCACAAGGTCCTGGACGTTGTGGTACTTGCTGCTGTTGAGCACAAGCCAATGCATGTCGCCCTCAACCTTGTTGCCGATCTCCTCCGGAGAGGCCCCGCTGAGCGCCACCCCTTTCACCTTGGCCCCGCTGAGCAGCATGTGGATCACGGTGGCCGGGCTGGCGTCGATCACGTCGGTCTGCCCCCCGGCCAACGCGGCGGGCTGCAGGCTATAGAGCAACGAGCCGCGGTCCACGACATTGACGTCGTACGCCTCGAAATAGCCTTTCTGCACTCCCACGAACCACGGGGCGCTGGAGCAATCCTTGTTGATGTTCGCCCTTATGGTGTGGCCGTCCGCCGACGCGCTGGGCGGGAACGCCAGGGCGGCCAATAAGGCCGCCGCCACTGCTACAGCTGCGATCAATGCTACTGCCTTCTTGCCGATCATTTCAGGAACCTCCTCATATCTCCGCACCCTCCCTCCACCGGGAGAACCTTCTTTCGATCCTCGCCACCGCCCCGTTCAGCAGGATGCCCAAGAGGGCCACCGTCACTATCCCCGCCCACATCTTCTCCAGCTGGAAGGAGCCTTGATGGAAGGGGCAGGCCTGGGATATCATGTACCCCAGCCCGGAACTGGCACCGATCATCTCCGCCCCGATGAGGAAGAAGAACGCCAGGAGGGTAGCGGATCGTATCCCCGCGAATACCGAAGGCAGGGCCCCTGGTAGCAGGACCCTCTCGAACAGCTGCCCCCTGCTCAGCCCGAACGATCTGGCCATCTTCACCAGCTCGGGGTCTACGTTCCTTATCCCGCTGACCGTCCCGAACAGGACCGGCCACATGGAAACCCAGAGGATCATGGTGACCTTGGACAGCTCCCCCAGCCCCAGCACGGCGATGAACGCCGGGAGCAGGGTGAACGGATTGGCCTGGCTGAACATATGCAGCAGGGGATTGACCGCGGTCTCCAGCGTCTTGAACCATCCTCCCAGCAGGAAGCCGAGCGGCACTGCCAGCATGATAGCGAGGGCCAGGCCGGCCACGGTGCGGCCCAGGGAGATGGCGATATGCTCCACCAGCTCGCCGGTCATGGTCAGCTCCGCGACCTCCCGCATGATGGTGGTGGGGGCCGGCAGGACCGTGGGGCTGATGAGCCCGGCGGACGGGGCGTACTGCCACACCGCCAGGAAGACCAGTATTGGCACCGCCGAGAGCGCCAGGCGCAGGCCGAAAGGCCTCGCTTGACCACCCTGGCCGGCCCATCCGCCATTTGCACCGGCCATCTTCACCCCGGTATCGGCCATGATCACCTCTCTCGCTCGACGCGGTCGTGAAAATAAAGTGCTTCGGAAGAGCGCGGGCCGGGCCAGGCCCTTCCGGGGCGCGGGTTTCACGCCGTTCCCCGCATCACCTCTCCCTGGCGATCGTCGGCACGACGGCCTCGTCTATCGAGTGGTGGTCCGCATGAACGAGCACTTCCTCCACGAACGAGGAGATGGGGGCGATCAGGCCCGCGGTCTCGTTCAGCCACCCATGGTCTCGATTGGTCGGGGAGTTGAACGGGTTCAGAGGCTGCGGGGCCACCGGGTCCGTCCACAGGTCGCTGAACTCGGTGGTGTACAGGTCGGAGGGCTCGAACGCGCCTTCCGGGATCAGGCCGAACTTCTCCATGGCATCGATCCAGGGCTGGATGTCCGCATCGGTAATGGTGCCGTTGTAGCTGTACCAGTGCGGGACCGCGCTGGTGAGTCCGATGGTGTCGGCGGTCAACCTGCCGGCTTCCTCCTGGTGATCGTTGGCCCATCTCTGGGAGTCCTTGTAGGCCTTGATGAACTGCCTTACCGACTCAGGGTTCTTCTCGATGAAGTCCTCGGTGAAGACCAGGAAGGAGGTCCCGGCAAACTGGCCCAGCGTGTCCATGCTGGTCGCCAGGACCCTGACGCCGCCGTGCTCCTCGGCCGCCGCGTAGAACGGCGGGTGCAGGACGGCCACGTCTATCTCCCCATTGAGGAGGGCCGCCTCCTGGTAGGGGTCGGCCAGCTTCTTTATCTCGTACTGGTCCGGCGAGTACCCGGCGTTGTCCAGCAGGACCATGGTCTCCAGGTCCGCGCAGATCCCCTGGGCCAGGACCGCTATCACCGGCTTGCGGTCGAGCTTGGTGAACAGGTCGTCGATGGTGTTGTAGGGGCTGTCGCCCTTTACCAGCCAGTGCATGTGCTGCTTGCTCACGTTGCCGTCGTCCGGCTCGTATCCGCTCATCACCACGCCCTTCACCTTGGCCCCGCCCTGTATCAGGTTGATGATGGTGATGGGGTGCCCGTCGTAGATGTCGTCCTGGCCCGAGGCCAGGGCGGTGGGCTGGAGGGAGTAGTCCAAGGCGCCCTGGTCAACGAAGTTGATCCCGTAGGCCTCGAAGTACCCGATCTGCTGCCCCACGTAGAAGGGCGTTCCCGTGCAGTCCTTGTTCACGTTCGCCTTGATCGTGTACCCGCTGGCCTCGCCTTCCTTGGGCAGCACGAAGGCTGCCACCAGGACCGCGACCACCAGAACGGCCACTATGGCTACCGCTATGTATGTCGTCCTCTTCTCTGTCACGTCACTTCACTCCTTTTTCTTCGCTCTTTGATCCTCAGATCATATCGTGATCGCTTCCTTCCACCCGGAGAGCCTCTTCTCCAGGTACTGTATCAGCAGGTTCACCAGTATGCCGAGCAGCGCCACCGTCACGATCCCGACCCACATCTTGGGCATCTGGAAAGTGGCCTGGGCCTGCAGTATCATGTATCCCAGACCAGAGCTGGCGCCTATCATCTCCGCGCCTATGAGCATGAAGAACGCGAACACCGCGCTCATCCGGATGCCCGTGAACACCGAGGGCATCGCTCCGGGTAGCAGGACCTTGTAGAACATCTGGAACTTGCTCATTCCGAGCGACCGGGCCATCTTCACCAGGGCCGGGTCGACGTTCTTTATGCCGGTCACGGTGTTGAACAGCACCGGCCACTGGCACACCCAGAAGATAATGCTGATCTTGGATATCTCGCCTATCCCCAGCAGGGTGATGAACACCGGGAACAGGGTGAACGGATTGGCCTGGCTGAGCACCTGCAGAAGGGGGTTCACCGCGGTCTCCAGCGTCTTGAACCATCCTCCCAGCAGGAAGCCCAGGGGGAGCGCCACTGCCAAGGCTATGCCGAAACCCAAGAGTATGCGCTGCATGCTGATGCCGACGTGCGTCAGCAGCTCTCCGCTGAGGATGGTCTGGACGAACTTGTCGAAGATCGTCGTCGGTGTGGGGATTATTACCTCGTTGATCAGCCCGAGATCGGGGGCAATCTCCCACAGCACCAGGAATACGATGATGGCCCCGAACACGTGCACGAACTTCACTCCGGCCTTGGCCAGCAGACCGAAGCCCAGCTCCAGCCCGTTCTTTTTTACATTTGAGCTCGCTGCAGCGCCCATTTCAATCACCCGCGCTTACCTTGATGCCAGGGTCCAAGCCCGGCGCTTTGGCCGGTATCTCGCTCGTCAGGCCTTGGGCCTTTATCGCCTCCTCCTTCAGGAGCTCCCAGAGCCGGTGCCTCGTCCGGATGTAGGGGTCCGAGACCTTGACGTCGTCATGGAGCCGCTCCTCCCTGGTCAGGGGGACCGGGACCACGCTCTTGATGGTGCCCGGGCGCGCCGTCATCACCGAGACCCGGTCGGCGAGGAACACCGCCTCGTCGATGCTGTGAGTGATGAAGAGGACGGTCTTCCCGGTCTCCGCGGCGATCCGCAGCAGGTCGCGCTGCAGGATCTCCCTGGTCTGGGCGTCCACCGCCGCGAAGGGCTCGTCCATCAGCAATATGTCCGGGCCGATGGCCAGGGCGCGGGCGATGGCGACCCTCTGCTTCATCCCCCCGCTCAGCTCGTGGGGGTAGTGGCCGAAGAAGCCCTCGAGACCGACCAGTCCCAGGTAGCGGGAGGCGGTCTCCTGGCGCTTCTTCTTGTCCGGCTCCAGGTTCTCCAGGGCGAACTCCACATTGCCCAGGGCGGTCTTCCATGGGAGCAGCGCGTATTGCTGGAACACCACCGCACGATCGGGGCCGGGGCCGCTGACCGGCACGCCGTCGATGAGGACCGCTCCCTCGGTGGCTTTGCTCAGGCCGGCCACCAGGTCCAGGAAGGTGGACTTGCCGCAGCCCGAAGGCCCCAGGATCACGTGGAATTCCCCCCTGGAGATGGCGAGGTTCAGGCCGCCCAGGGCGGCCGTGCCGCCGGAGCTGCCGTTCTTCCCGTTGCCGCGCGCGGCGAAGGTCTTCTTGACGTCGATCGCCTTGATCTTGATGGCGGCCCCGCCCTCCCCGGCCTCATAGTCCCAGTCGAGGGGCACTTGGCCCCCTGGGGCGGCCGCATGCGCGGTCCCGTCCCTCTTCTCCGTCCCCTCGCAGATGTCCGCGGTGGCGGAGGCTGAGCTTCCAGCGCTTGCGCTGGGGATGTCGGTTCTGGTCATTTTTCACCTCGTGATCTTCTTCCTTTTTTTCCCTTTCAGTCCTTCAGAGCGGGCCGACCACTTTCGAGGTTATGTCCTCCAGCAGGTTGTTCCCGCCGCGATATCCGGTGTACGTCCTTTCCACGATGGCGCGATCGAAGGTGGGAAAGGTGATGCTGAGGTGCCCGACCGAGAACTCCTTAGCCGCCGGCCACTTCTCCAGCGAAGATGCCAGCAGGAACTGGAAGCTCCGGTTCCTCAAGTTGTTCCTGATCTTGAAGGCGTCCCTCTCGAAGATTATGTCCGGCTTGACCACCGACTCCAGCCCTTCAGTCAGCTCGTGCCTGATCATCTCGCGGACCTCCTCGGGAGGCTCATCGGTGATCTGCACCACCTCCGGCAGGTGCCCCACCTCGTTCGCCAGGTACTTCGTTACGCCCAGGGCGGTGTTGGTGTCCGCCACCACCGCCAGGAACGGGTGCGGGAGCCCGATGATGACGCCGTCCATTATGTACTCGGCGAAGCGGTAGGCGCGGCGCTCCTCCTGAGCGATCACGCTCTCCACGGTCTTCTTGGGGACCTTGAGCTTCTTGGCCACGGCCCTCAGGAACTCGCTGGTCTGCTGCGGGCCGATGGGTGTGGAGGGGAACGAGATGTAGGGCTGATCGAACTTCTCCTTCAGCTTCCGGGCGGCCTTGTGGCCGTTCCAGGTCGACAGCACGATGTTCAGCTCCGCCTCCGGCAGCGCCTTCACCTTCTTCAGGCCGTCGAACTCGGTGAAGATGATGTTCGCTTCCACGCCGATCTTGGCGAGGAGGTTCTTCACCGCCTCCAGGTCGCCCTTCCAGAAGATGTGCTGCAGCGGCACCACTCCCAGGATGTTGACCACTTTCTTCCTCTGGGGACGGGGCTCCAAGATCTGGTCGATGATCGACTCCAATAGGACCTCGTAGCCGTCGAAGGTGTTGCCCTTGAAGCCGGCGGTGTTCACCACCACGATCTCCGGGCTGACGCCCCGTATCTTCTTCCCGCGGAACTCTCTCACTACCGCCTCAACGTCGTCGCCAATGAGCGCGGGCACGCAGCCAGAGATGACCACGTACAGGTCGCCGTCCATTAGCTGGATGGACGAGTCGATGAGCTTCCGGAGCTTGTCCTCCCCGCCGAAGATGACATGCTTCTCGATGAGGCAGGAGCACGGCACGCTGGTCCCGCCGGTCCCTCCGGCGGCGTTCTCTCCCGCGCCGTAGTGAAAGCCCAGGAGCTGGGCGATGCCGCAGCCCGCCCCCGCGTGCAGTATCGGAACAGCGCCGTAGATGGCGGTGGTGGCGAGGTACGCGCCGCCCAGGGAGCAGGTCCACCGGGGGGCCTCGGCGATCTCCGGGTACACCGCCTCCACGCCCAGCGCGTCTATCTCTGAGGAGGTCACGGTCCCACCTCGTCGGCGTCGCTGTCGAGGAAGTACAGCGGGTTCTCCTGCTCGTAATACCATGACCTGATGCCATCCTTGGTCTTGGTCTTCATGGTCTTCTGCAGGGTCTTGCTCTTGAACGCCTGGAGCAGGAAGCTGCCGTACGCGACAGCGCCGGCGTAGGCGCTCTGCTGGGCCCACAGGTTCCCGTCGCCGCGCAGCGAGTGGACCCTGGTGATGCCCTTGAGCCGCTTGTAGGAGCTGCCCTGGAACGGGCAGGTCAGGGTCATGTCCGGATCGAGCCTGCGGTTGATGTGGGCCTGCTCGGCGGCCTGGAAGGTGTTGACCAGGATGTTGAAGTCGCCCACCTGCTCCACTACCTTCTCCAGCTCGTCGATGATCAGGTTATCGTAGTCCTGGGCCATGGCGGCCGAGGACTTGACGCCGAGCTCGTCGAAGTAGGGCACCTGCGCCAGCAGCCTTCCCTGCCCCAGGGCGCCCAGGACCTCCACCTTCTCGCCGTTGGGCTTGATCTTGGAGAACTCTTCCTGGATAGCCTTCATCTTGGGCCCCCACTTCTGATGCTCCTCCTCAATGACCTTTTCCGCTTCCCTCTCCTTGCCGGTGGCCTTCCCGATCTCCCGCAGCCACCCATCGGTGTTGGCGAACCCCATGGGGGATGGGTACATGAAGTACGGCACGCCGTACTCCTGCTTCAGCCCCCTGGACAGATAGTCGGTGTAGGTCGGGCACAGCGGCGCGGTGACGGCCGCCTCGGACAGCTGCTCGAACTGCTCCACGGTGGCGAACTCAGGGACGTAGCTCACTCTGAGCCCCATCCTGCCCAAGAGCCTCCTTATCTCCAGGCGGTCCTGCCAGGTGTACGAGAGCATGCTGGCGCAGTTCACCAGGTCCTCCTGCTTCTTCCTGGGTTCCTTGACCAGATACTTGAGCACAGCGTGCCAGAAGGCGTCGTAACCGGTCTGCACCAGACGGGAGCGTATGCCCTCGCAGTGTATCGGCACGATGGTGGCCTTGGTCTCCGGCTGTATCGCGTTCACGGTCCCCTCGATATCCTCGCCGATGATGCCGGACGCGCAGGAGGTGAGAATGAAGATGGCCTTGGGGTCGTACCTCCTCTGCGCCTCCTGCACCGCCGCCCTGAGCTTGTCCTGGGCACCGTACACCACGTCCTTCTCGTTCAGGCTGGTGGTCATCCAGTGCAGGTCATACTGCTCCGGCAGCCCCAGGCTGGTCGGAAGGTGCTGGAACAGCTCGCGATACCCGAGCGACGGGACGGAGCATCCCACCGGGGCGTGATAGATTATGGTGGCGTCCCGGATGGTGTTCACCCTGACGGTGAGGTAGAAGTTCAGGGGGCAGCCCGAGGACTGCTGGAACTTGCGGTCGCACTGCTTGAGCCTGCCGGCGCGGGCGTCGGCCAGCAACTCGGTGGCCTTCCCGTAGTACACGTTGATACCGTTGGCCCGCTCCTCGCGGTTGGGACAGGTGTTCTCGCCGAGGTCGATCCTCTTGTTGACGATGTGGACCTCCGGCACGGGCTCGCCATTGGGAACGTTCTTGGCGCTCTGCTTCTTCGCGGCCATCTCTCATCCTCCCTTGACCGACGCGGCCCTACCGCCAGGGGAGGACTTCACCAGGACGGAGCCGTCGGACTTGGACCTCCGGGCCGGCCTCTTGGAGACCGCCCCCGGCAGGCTCTCGGTCGCAGCCTCGTTCTGGATGGCGAAGTTGATCCCGGTGGGAGCGTCGCGGCTCTCCAGCAGCTTGTCCGACCAGCTCTCCGCCCATGCCTTGAGCTGATCGACCTCCAGCGGGGCGGGGACGTAGCGGTCCTGGTTCTTCACGATCTTGCTGGCCAGGGCCCTGTAGACATCGGCCTGCTCGGAATCGGGGGCCGCCTCGATGACCGTCTTTCCCTGCAGCTCGCTCTTGGTGACGGTGAGGGAGCGGGGCACGTACTCGGCGATGGTGGTCTTGGTGGCGGCCGCGAAGTGCTCGATGATCTCCCTCTGGATGGGGAGGTTGGTGGAGTTGGCGATTATGCCGCTGAACAGCGCGCCGCCGCTGTTGGCGTACTTCCTGATGCCCTTGAACAGGTTGTTGGCCGCATAGATGGCCATGAAGTCGGACGAGGTGACGGTGTACACCTGGTCGGCCACCCCTTCCCTGATGGGTATGCCGAACCCTCCGCACACCACGTCGCCGAGGACGTCGTAGATGACCACGTCCGGCTTGTAGTGGTCGAACACCTTCCTCTGGTTCAGCAGCTCGATGGCGGTTATGATGCCCCTGCCGGCGCAGCCGACCCCGGGCTCGGGACCGCCGGCCTCGACGCACAGGACGCCGTTGAACCCTTCATGGACGACGTCGCTGGTCTCGAACCTCTTCCCGCCCCGGAGGGTGTCCAGGACTGTGGGTATGAACTCGCCGCCCCGGAGGGTGTTGGTGGAATCGCTCTTAGGGTCGCACCCGATCTGCATGACCCTCAAGCCCTGCTCGGAAAGCGCGGCGCTGATGTTGGATGAAGTGGTGGACTTGCCGATCCCACCCTTCCCATATATCGCAATGTTCCTCTGTTTCGCCATTTTAGGTTTCTCCTTTCATTTCATGTCAAGAGGTTTCCAGTTGACTGAGGGATTCTAGGCGCAGAGGTCTATTTTTAAAACGAGTCGGGCAGCCTATTTAAACTGCATAACGACAGTCGGAACCGACTAGAAATCCACACTTCGGCTGTGGAGAGAACGATCGGACATTGACTGCACGGCCATCATGCCGGAGCACGTCTGGCTCGACCCCTCCGGCGCGGCCTGTCGCCCGTCCTTCATTTTTTGCACGAAACGAAGAGGGAGCGCGTCGCCGCCTAGCGAGGGGGGGCTGCACATCGGAAGAGCCCCGAATCGACATGAGCCTGGACGAGAATTATTCGTATTCATTTTAGAATTAAACCCACAAACAGGTATTTAGCGGCTGGAACCGCTTGAGAACGCATTGACGCCAGACACAGCCATGGAGGCCGAGGCGCGCCTGAGGGCCCATCCCTGCTTTTATTCCGGCGCCCACCGCAAGTTCGCCCGGATGCATTTGCCGGTCGCCCCGAAATGCAACATCCAGTGCAACTACTGCGATCGCAAGTATGACTGCACTAACGAGTCCCGGCCGGGAGTGACCTCTGAGGTCCTCACCCCAAAACAGGCGGTGGAGAAGGTCAGCTACGTCAGGGGGAAGCTGGAGAACCTCTCGGTCATCGGCATCGCCGGTCCCGGGGACCCTTTAGCCAACGAGGAGACGTTCGAAACCCTGGAGCTCATGAAGAAGGAGTTCCCAGAGATTACCTTCTGTCTGAGCACCAACGGTCTGAACCTGCCGAAGAACGCGGACCGGCTGAAAGAACTGGGAGTGAGGTTCGTCACCGTCACCATGAACGCCATAGATCCGGAGATCGGGGCCAGGCTATACGACTTCGTGATGTTCGAGGGGAAGGCATATCACGGGGAGGAAGCGGCGAAGATCCTCATCGATAATCAGCTCGAGGGGATTAGGCGCGCTACCGAGGCGGGCATCACGGTCAAAGTCAACTCCGTGCTGGTCCCAGGTATCAATATGGACCATCTGCCCGCGGTAGCGAAGAGAGCGAAGGAGCTCGGCGCTTACATAGTGAACATTCTTCCTCTGATACCGGTTCCGGGCACCAAGTTCGAGAGCATGCGCGCGCCGACGTCCAAGGAACGCAAGCAGCTGCAGGACGAGTGCGAGGTGGACATACGTCAGATGAGGCACTGCCGGCAGTGCCGGGCCGATGCCATCGGGCTGCTGGGCGAGGACAGGTCGGCGGAGTTCGCGCACTTCACCTGCGCCACGAAAGAGAGGGACATCATCATGCCACCGGAACAGAAGAGCTCGTACCGCATAGCCGTGGCCACATCGAGCGGAAAAGGGGTTGACCAGCACTTCGGTCTGACCGAGGTCTTCAGGACCTATAGATTCGAGGACGGCAAGGTAGTTCCCGGCCCCAGCATCGACGTGACGGAGGAGCAGGAGATCCCCCTGTTCGGTCCGGGCCACCGCACCAAGATCGAAGCTACGTCCGATAAGTTGAAAGGCATGGACGCGGTCATCTCTACCAAGTTCGGCCTCCCGGCGATCGAGCTGCTGAAGGAGAACGGCATAGAGCCGATCGAGGACAGCGGCGACCTGGAGGCGGCGGTGAGAAAGGCCGTCGCTTCGATCAGGGGCGAGCGCGCATCGCCCTCTTCGCCGGACCAGGCCACGGCCGAATGAACCGTCGAGGGTGAATCATATGGGCAGGCATGTCATCGAGGCTCTTGGGAAGACGAAGGTAGTGATCGAGGACGGCAAGATCGTGGAGGTCGGGGAGCCTCAGCTGGAGTACTGCCCCTTGTTCTATAAAAAGCGGGGCATAGAGACCATGACCCCCGAGATCGTCCGCGAGAACATCGAGTTCCGCATCAAGGACTTCGGCATGTGCACCCCCGACCGCAAGCTTCGGATGAGGGATTTCCTGTCCTTCGGCGTATCGGAGCTCCTGGGCATGGCGGTGGCCGAGGGACGGCTGGACGCCGCGGTGCTGGTGTGCGACGGCACTGGTACCCTGGTGGTCTCGGAGCCCGATCTCATACAGGGCATCGGCGGACGCATCTCCGGCATAGTGGAGACGTCCCCCATCGATGAGGTCATCGACGCCGTCGGAAGGGACAGGGTGCTGGACCCGTCAACCGCCAAGATAGACCAGCTCGCCGGGACCGAGCTGGCGTTCAAGCTGGGGTTCAAGAAGGTGGGGGTGACCGTTTCGTTCGCCGGCGACGCTAAGGCACTGAGGGACCGGTACGGCGACAGGGTGGCTATCTTCGCCGTGCACAGTTCCGGGCGGACCGCGGAGGACGCCGAGGTCCTGTTCGACTCCTGCGACATCGTCACCGCGTGCGGCTCCAAGAGCATCAGGGCCGTGGCGAAGGAGAGAGCGCCGATGCAGGCCGGCAACAAGGTGCCTGTCTACGCCGCCTCCAAGTGGGGCGAGGAGTTGATCGAGCACCGGCGCAAGGTGGTGAAGGCGCCCCAGGTCATCCAGCCGGAAGACCCGCCCCGCCCGCTAATCTGAGAGCGGTCCGCAAGAAAAAAGGGGCCAAGCCCTCAGCCCCACACCTTGAGGTCGACGTTCTCGATCCTGACCTTGTCCCCCTCCGAGCTCACCACCACGCCGGAGTGCACCTTCTGCATCATGCAGCGATGGGGGATGAACCTCACCGTCTCCCCGATCTCCACGATGCGGTCGTTGACGACCTGCCCCTCGAAGGCCACCGTGGAGCATATCCCGATGTCCGTGGGCACGCTGTCGGTGATGCCCAGGCGGTGGAGCGGCCCGGTAACCTGGACCATGAGGACGGAGTGGTCAACCTTGGCCACCTTGGCGAAGTGGAGGATGGGACAGCCCAGGCAGCGGTAGGAGACCAGCTCCCCGGCCTGGGGCCTCACGTCGCGGTCGAAGGGATAGATGAACTCCCGGCAGGCCGGCTCCCCCGGCAGGGGGGCGAGGATGACGTCCGCGGCCACCCTATTGCCCACCAGCTCGACCGGCCTCTCCGGCCTCGATGCCACCGCCTCCACGAGCCTGGCGCGGTTCTCCGCGTACCTCTCCTGGAGCAGCAGCGGGCAGTCGTCCACCTCGGCGCCGTCCCCCAGCGCCGCCGCGAAGCTACGGCAGTTGGGGAAGCCGCACCGCCCACAATTGTACCCCGGCAATGTCTCAAGTATGCTTATGCTGCTCATTCCATCATTCTCCCGAATAGAACATCGAGCCGTCGATGTGGCGCAGGACGCCCCGGTGGTTCTCTTTTCCCATCTTCATCTCCCCGGCGCACAGCGTGCACACCCCCAAGGGCGGGGTGTGGCGGAGCCTCATGACATCGATGGTGTCCGCGGCCTCCGCCACCAGCTCGGCGAGCTCCGCGGAGCCTTTCCCGGTAAGCCCGTTGGCCTCTATGAGCGTACATGAGGGGTTCGCTTCCAGGACCCTCTCCCGGAACACTTCCCTTTCCGCCTGGGATACCATGTCCCCCTTGGTGACCACGACCGCATCGGCGGTGGTCAGCATGGGGCCGATCTTCAAAGGGGTGTTCGGCCCGGAGGTCGCGTCGATGACGCAGACCGCCAGGCATCGGTTGGAGTAGGGCGCGCAGCGCAGGCAGAGGCCCGCGGTCTCCACCAGCAGGACCTCGGCCCCCTCGGAACGGGCCCAGTCCAGCATGCCGTCGGTGTTGTAGATGGAGAAGTGGTCGGGGCACATGTCCCTGGCCAGCGCCACCTTGACCGGGATCCCCAGCCGCTCCATTCTCTTGGCGTCGTCCGTCCACAGGCAGTCTATCTTGACCAGAACCGGCCGCACCTCCTTGCGGACGAGCGTCTTGGTCATCCAGGAGAGTACCGAGGTCTTGCCCGCGCCGGGAGTGCCGGCGATCACAACCATCTTCATGCCAGGCTCACCGTCCTGCCTTCCCTGATCGATTCCCTCAGGGATAGCATCCATCCGTCCAGCTCCATGAGCCGGGAGCAGACCCGCTCCTCTTGGGGGGTCCGCTCCAGCACCAGCCGCGCGCCTCCCTCGGACATCACCACCCTTCGGGACGCGAGCAGCGCCAGCAGGGGGTCGTGGGTGACCACGATCACTATCTTTCCCCGGCCGGCCAGCAGGCCCAGCGCCTCCTGCTTCCTTATCCCGGCGTTCTCGATCTCGTCGATCAGCACGATGGGGGAGTCGGAGATGATGGCGATGTCCGCGGCCATGAGCGCCCTGGACTGGCCGCCGCTGAGCTGGGTGAGATGGTCGGTCGTCCGCACCGGCTCCCCGGTCAGGCGGTTGGCGGTGGCTACCACCTCGGGCACCAGCGAGGCGTCCTTGCCCCGGCTCCGGGCGTGCATGCGCAGGAACTCCTCCACGTCCATGTCGGCGAGGAAGTGCATATTCTGCGACAGCTGCGCCACCGGCTTGCTGCGGGGGTCGGCCCGGGTGCGGACGTCCTGAAGATCGCCGTCTATGAGCACCTGCCGCTGGGAGACCGTGTCCCCCACCGCCAGCTGCTCGATGTCGCTGATGAGGGTGGTCTTGCCGGAACCGGTCGGCCCGACAATGCCGACGATTTCGCCGGGGCGGAAGACCAGCCGGTCCACCTCTTCCTTCTCGCCGTTCTTGTCCACGCCGCCCCGTATCTCCAGTATGTCGCAGTGCCTGCCCATGCCATCGCCTCGGTCCGCTGACGGCCGTTCTTGATATGGCTGAGCACTTTTCACCTATTTATACCACACATAACCCAAAGAGGATAATAATTCGGCTATGCGGTACAATCAGGCCATTTGATGGGCGATAGTACAAAAATCGACGGCCCCTCCCACAACAAGGGAAACATCTGGACGGCCCCCGGCTTAGCATTAAATATCAAGGGCCCTCCATATTAAGGACCGATAGGCATGGCGCGGAAGATCAGTATCGGGCACCTCTCGACGTTCTATCACACCTCGTTCATCCTGGAAGGCACCGACCGGCTGCAGAGGAGAGGCATCGACGCAGAGTGGAAGCTGTTCGCCTCCGGGCCGGACATCGTGAAGGCGTTCGAGAAGAAGGACATCGACATGGGGTACGTCGGACTGCCCCCCGCCATCATAGGGATGGGCAGGGGACTGGACCTGAAGTGCGTGGCCGGCGGGCACGTCGAAGGCACCGTCATGGTCGCGCAGAAGGAGTACAAGGGCTTCGGGGAGCTGGGGGACCCCGGGTCGGTGCTGAAGCAGTTCGAAGGAAGGACCGTGGGCACCCCGCCAAAGGGGTCCATACACGACGTCATAGGGCGGGACCTGGCGGAGCGGTACGGGGTCGACGTGAAGATCGAGAACTATGCCTGGGCCGATTACGTCCTGCAGGCCCTCGTCGACGGGGAGATCCCCGCGGCGTTCGGCACCCCGCCCCTGGCCGTTGCGGCCAAGAGGTACGGCGGGGCCAAGATCGTCATCCCCCCGGACCGTCTGTGGCCGAACAATCCAAGCTACGGCATCGTGGTCCGCGGAGAGCTGATGGAGGAGGAGGGGCTCATCCTCGATCTCCTCGAGGAGCACGAGCTCGCGTCCAAGCTGATACGGGAGGACCCCCAGAAGGCGGCGGGGATCGTGGCGAACCTGGTGGGGACGGTGGATGAGGACTTCATACTCCAGACCTACGCTGTATCTCCAAAGTACTGCGCCGCGCTCTCCGAGGAGTACATCGCCTCGACCATGAGCTTCGTGGGAGCGCTCAAGGACCTGGGATATATCGACAGGGCGCTGAGCGAGAAGGACATCTTCGAACCCCGGTACATCGAGAAGGTGCACCCGGGACCCCCTCACTATGCCACGTGAGGCGCGAGGGGGAACGGCGCCACGGACCGTCAGGGGGCGATCATATGTTCGGGGCCGCGGCAGGCGCCGAAAGCGCGCCTCTGGCAACATAAAATAGTCATATGTGAATATTATCGAGACACAGAGTTATAAACCATCAGAAGTGTTAACATTTGATAATATGACGTTGCATGACTCGATACTGAGCACCATCGGCAACACTCCCCTGGTGAAGCTGAACAAGATCGTCCCGGCGGGCTCCGCCGAGGTATATGCAAAGTTGGAATCATTCAATCCAGCAAGCTCCGTCAAGGACCGTATCGCTCTCTCCATGGTGGAGGATGCCGAGAAGAGCGGGGCCCTGACCAAGGACAAGATCATCGTCGAGCCGACCTCCGGGAACACCGGCATAGGGCTGGCCATGGTGGCGGCGGCGAAGGGGTACCGCCTCGTGCTGACCATGCCGGAGACCATGACCATCGAGCGCCGCAAGCTGCTGAAGGCCTTCGGCGCGGAGATCGTGCTTACGCCCGGACCAGAAGGCATGGGCGGTGCGGTCAACAAGGCCAAGGAGATCTACCAGAGCGATCCGAAGCACTACATCCCTCTGCAGTTCGACAACCCCTCCAATCCCAAGATCCACCGGGAGACCACCGGACAGGAGATCCTGAAGGACCTGCCTGACCCGGACGCCTTCGTGTCGGGGGTCGGCACCGGGGGCACCATCACCGGGGTCGGGGAGGCCCTGCGCGAGAAGGGCAAGAAGACGCTGCTCATCGCCGTGGAACCGGCCAGGTCGCCGGTGCTGTCCGGCGGGGCCAAGGGGCCCCACAAGATACAGGGCATCGGGGCCGGCTTCGTGCCCAAGGTGCTCGACGCCAAGATCCTCGACCGCATCGTTCAGGTGAAGGACGAGGATGCCGCGGCCACCGCCAGGGAGCTTGCCAAGAAGGAAGGCATCCTCGCCGGCATCTCCTCGGGAGCGGCGCTGTGGGCCGCCCTGGAGGTCGCCAAGGAGCTGGGGAAGGGCAAGAAGGTCGTGGTGGTGCTCCCCGACACCGGGGAGAGGTACCTGAGCACGGACCTGTTCGAGTGAGCCGGGCCGCCTCCGCAGGCATCCCAAACCCCTTCATCCCATTTTTACTAAATCGAAAAAATAAAGAACGGTCGGGCCTCAGATCGACCAGTCGATCTGGATGAGGTCCGCTCCCGTGACTATGCCGGTTATCTTCCCGTTGCGGGTGGTGAGAACGGCGTGCTCGGCGAGAATCAGCGATTCCACCGACTCCTTCTCTACGTCCTCGTCCACCACGGGGAAGGGGCCGTCCATGACGGACCGTATGGGCCTGCGGGCGACCTCCTCGATCTTCATGCCGGCCATCACCAGCTCCAGGATGGTCTTGTCGCAGAGGCTGCCGACCACTCGGTCGCCCTCGAACACCGGCATCTGGGAGATGTCATGCTCCCTCATCAGCTCGGAGGCCCTCCTGACCGGGTCCTCGGCCTGGAGCCCGATGACCTGCTTGGTGCTGATGTCGCGCAAGCGGACCTTGGTCAGCCGCGTCTCCGCCTCGTCCTCCAAAGCCTCGAAGAGCTTCACCACCTCGGGGTAGCTGCCCTTGATCTTGCACCTCTCGATCTTGGCGATGGTGGATTGGCTTACCCCGGACCTCTTGGCCAGGGCTGACTGGGTGATGCCGAGGGAGTGCCGCATCTGCCTGATCTGTGTCGCTTCCGGGAATCGTACCGCTTTCAATCTCTCACCTGCTCTTTGGTCGTTCGGCGCCGCCCTTCTCTGTACGCGAACATCCGGTCCCCGACCCGCAGACCTGCGGTTCAGCGCTTGGTTCGGCGGCGGTATAACGATTGTTAAGTTATTTAATGACTGTGATGTGGGAGATTCATAATAGAATAAAATGTTGGCAGAAAGGCGCATGAAGGCCTTGAAAAGGCATGATAAGGCGCCAGGCCAGCCTGGACCCGCTCGAACGGAATATTCCTGGACGGACCGTCGGTCCGGTAGCATGCGAGCACCCTGACGGTGCCTGAGGGTGGGGTTCGAGAGGCTTTCTCCCTCCGCCCCCGCCGGGCCGTTGCGCGGAAGGGATAGATATGCAATTCGGAATCGGTCCGGTCACATGGTCTAGCTGGCGGCCAGGTCATGCCCGGTTCGTTTGTTAATACCAGGATTGCTTCGAGAAAAGCATAACTATACGAGATTCCTTAGGTGCAAATAATTGGGGCATCAGATGAGCGAGTACCGTGTTACCGACAGGGGAGTGGAGATCGGACGGATGAACATTACCAGCACGGGGTTCACCGTCCTCAAAGGTCCTCAGTTGATGGAGGTCTTCTGCGACCTCGGCGATATAATGGGGCACAGGGTCAAGGCCCATTCCATGGGCGGGCAGCTCCACGCCGAGCTAGGGGACCATTCGGACAAGGACCAGATGATAACCCTGGTGCAGCGCAAGCTGGAAGGCTTCGGGTACACCCTGAGCCTGAGCCGCTAGGCCACAACATGAACGAAGGGGGTCCCCCGCGGGACCTTCCCCTCTTTTTGTATCCCCCGACGCCGTCAAGGGCCGGGCGGCAACTGCTATGAGGACCGTATGTGTTCTGCTGAGGATGCCATGACCGACATGCCTGATGATGTCCAACGCAAGCTGGGAACCCTCCGCCGATGGTTCAGGCAATGGGACTCCGTCCTGGTGGCATACTCAGGAGGAGTGGACAGCTCGCTGCTGATGGCCGTGGCCGGCGAGGAGCTGGGGCCCCGGGCGCTGTCGTGCATCGGCGTTTCCCCCAGCTACCCCAGGCGGGAGAGGGATGCCGCCGTGGAGCTGGCCGAGAGATGCGGGGCGAGGGTCCGGCTTGTCACCACGGAGGAGCACCTGGACGACCGGTACCGGGCCAACGACGGGGACCGCTGCTATCATTGCAAGAGCGCGCTGTTCCGCCGGCTCCGCGGCATCGCCGGGGACGAGGGGTTCAGCGTCATCGTGGACGGCAACAACTTGGACGACCTTTCGGACGACCGGCCGGGGCAGCGGGCCGCCCGGGAGCAAGGGGTCCGCTCTCCCCTGATCGAGCTCGAGCTGACCAAGCAGGACGTCCGCGAGCTGGCGCGGACGCTGGATATCCAGGTATGGGACAAGCCGGCCATGGCCTGCCTCTCCTCTCGGGTGCCCCAGGGCACCCCGGTAACGCCGGAGCTGCTGTCAAGGATAGAAGCGGCCGAGGACGTCCTGCACGGCCTGGGCTTCCGCCAGTTCCGGGTCCGGCACGCCGGGGACACCGCCAGGATCGAGCTCCTCCCCGAGGACCTGGCCCGGGCGGTGGAGCTGAGAGGGGCCATTGTGGAGGGGGTGCGGAAGGCCGGGTACAGGTATGCGTGCCTCGACCTCGCAGGATTCCGGGGCACTCCTCCGGCCGAGCGGCCGTGAGCTTTAAGGGGAACGGGTCAGAGCCATATCGCCTTCGCGATCAGGTACAGGACGATCAGCCAAAGGGCTATGATAGGCAGCGCATAACGCCACCTTTTCGGCCTTCCGTCCCGCCACATCTCGGCGGACTCGTCCCGGCATCGCGCCAGAACGTCCCGCGGGATCAGCTTCATGGTCAATGCCACCAGCGCGGGCAGGACGATCAGATCGTCCAGATAGCCGAGGACCGGGATGAAATCGGGAATGAGGTCCACGGGTGACAGGGCGTATGCGACGGTGGCCCCGGCGCATATCTTCGCCAGCACCGGAGTTTCCTTCTTCTTCAGCGCCAGGAACACGGCGGGGAGGTCCGTCCTCAGCTGTCCTGCCCGCTCTTTCAAGGGCACGCTCCCGTCCCTCGTCATTGCGGGACCTCGTCATTCTGCCGATAGACCTCCGCGCAGAACGCCTCCAGCCGCACCCGGCACTCTTCCAGCTTCTCATCGGCGGAGGAGCGCAGGGAGGCCCCGTGGAAATCACGTTCCGTGATCTTGCGGTGCCAATCGGCCAGCTTCTGGAACCCGCACTCGTTCTCCTCCAGCTCCGCAAAGGTGAACTTCCTCCGTGCGGATTCCACTTCCAGCTCGTGGAGGAAGGCGTCGGATTGTTCGATAAGCTCCCCGTACTCCTCGTCCCTCGCCTTGTCAAAAGCGGCCACCAGGCGCTCTGAGGTGGCCTCGTCGCGAGGGACCATCTTCATCAGGTAAGCATCGCCCCCGTCGCGCCGGATCCCGCCGGAGAGGTCCCGCATGAAGGCCTCGTTGTCCTCGCTCATGGGCAAGACCCATACCGACTGGCCCAGGAGCACTGCTCCGCTCTTCTTAAGCTTCCTCCATGCGTTCACCCGGGCCCGCGACGGCTCCTTGGGAAGAGTGTAGTTGATCGTCAGCCATTCCTGGTGTTCCATACGCGTCACCCCGTTCCAGGCCGGCCCGTCCTGACCATGCGGCGCATCCCGACATAGATCAGCAGGGCGATTATCTCGGCCGCCCCGACAAAGGCCACGATCAGCCCGGCCTGGTCCAGATCGTACAGCCAGCCCATCAGGGCCGCCCCGCCCAGCAGGGCCAGGCCGTAGGCGGTGTTGAACACGCCGTAGCCGGTCCCCCGCTTGTGGAACGGCGTGATGTCGGCGATGGCCGAGCGCATGACGGTCTCGTGGGTCCCCAGGACCACCCCGAAGAGCACCATCCCCGCCACGATCAGCGGGATCGAGCCGCTCAGGGTCAGGAACGGCAACAGCAGCGTGACGAGGGGGATGGCCGTCAGAACGAGCAGCCCTCCGGTCTTCATCCCGGTCCTTATTTTCAAGCGGTCGTACGCTTTTCCGACCAGCAGGGCCGTCGCCGCGTCAACGATCATGGCGACGGAGTACAGCAGCACGATGTTCGCATCGGACATGATGCCGCTGTCCTTCAGGTGAAAGCCCACCAGGCTGAAGTTTACGAACCCCAGCGTGCAGAAGAAGGTGAAGGCCGTGTAGACCCAGAATATCGGCTTCAGCCTCTCCGTCCGAAACTCCCTTTTGGGCATGGCGGGGATCAGTTCATCCTTTTTCACCCTGCGGTACGCGTAGGCCAGGAATATCATCAGGAGAACGACCGCGATGAACAGCGATTGATAACCCGACTGGTACTGGGCGATCTCATTCTTCCCGGTGAGATAGAACACCATGATGAAGATCAGCGGACCTATGAACGCCCCCACCTGGTCCAGCGCTTCCTGGAGGCCGAAGGCGAACCCCACCCCTACCTGGCCCTCCGATACCCTGGATACGATGGTGTCCTTGGCCGGATTGCGCAGCGCCTTCCCTATACGCTCCATCAATATCAGGACGATGAGGATGTTCCAGTTCATGGTCAGGCCCATCAGCGGCACGACCGCCAGCATCCCGTACCCCGCGAACATGAACGTCCAGTAGTTGCCGCTCCGGTCCGACAGCACCCCGGCGACCATGCGGAGGGAGTACCCCAGGAACTCTCCGATCCCAAAAGCCAGTCCGACGGTGGCCGCGCTGACCCCCAGGAGGCTCAGGTATTGGCTGTTGACGCTGCGGGCGCCTTCGTAGACCACATCCCCCAGCATGCTGATGATGCCGAACAGGATAATGACGGTCACGGCCGGCGCGAACCTCTTCTTGGCTTCCGCGCCCATCGCCCGTTCCTTCTTCCCAGCCCCTCCCGGCCACCGGTCCGATGCGGCCGGGGCGGCAATGCCAGAGGATCCTCCGAACAAGATGTAACGACTGTTACATGTAATAATCGTTACAAATAACTTTCTCGATCTCGCGGGACCGGGCACCGAGAGCGCTGCGTCAATCAATTCACAATCGTTAAAAAGAAATACGTCCCGGTCATTTGCCTCTAGCATCGATGGCGGCCATCGGGTCGGGGCCGTGGAGCTCGCGGGGCGGCGGCCCGGAGGAACGCTCATGAGCTGGAAGGATGACGTCAACACCGTTCTGGAGAGAGATCCCGCGCCCAGGTCGTTCGGCGAGGCGCTCATGTTCAGCCCCGGCCTTCACGCCATCTTCCTGTATCGGACGTCCCACCGCCTATACGAGAAGGGACAGTACAAGCTGGCCAGAGCCATCAACTACGCATCACGGGTGCTGACGGGCACGGACATCCACCCCGGGGCCAAGATCGGCAAGGGGTTCTTCATCGACCACGCCACCGGCGTGGTCATCGGGGAAACGGCCGAGATCGGGGACAACGTATCCATCTTCCAGGGGGTGACGCTGGGAGGGGTGAGCACATCGAAAGAGAAGAGGCATCCCACCATCGGCAACGATGTGGTCATCGGCTCCAACGCCACCGTGCTGGGCAACATCATCATCGGGGCCGGCTCCAAGATCGGCGCCGGGTCGGTGGTGGTGAAGGACGTGCCCCCCAACAGCACCGTGGTGGGAGTGCCGGGCAAGGTCATCAAGGTAGACGGGCGCAAGGAGGCCCCGGAAGCTACCGTAGCTCCCTTGCCTGACCCGCTGGCGCATACGCTGGACGAGGTCCGCCGGGCCATCGCCGGGCTGGACTCCAGGCTCAACGACATCGAGGAGAGGATCATGCACACCGCTGACAAGAAGGCCACGCTTCTGCTATCTGGCCCCGTGAAGATACCCCAGGACATGGAACTGCCGTTCCGGGCCAGCTGCTCGACCGCCGGCCCCGGGGCCGGGAGCACCGGCATAGTGCTGGCGTTCGAGGGCACCAGGGTCAAGAAGGCCGTATCCCGCGACCGGGGGGACTTCGAGCTGGTGCCGAACGGCGGGACGTACTCCCTGTGCCGGGACGGGGAGGTGTTCATCGAGGAGGTGAAGATCGAGCCGGTGGTGTTCCACGCCCCCGAGCAGGCGTTCTTCAACCTGGACAACCGGTGCATCTACGGGTGCAGCTTCTGCGCGTCCCCACTTCTGGAGGAGAGCCAGGAAAAGGGGCACACCCCTGAGAAGGTGATGCGGATGATCGTCGAGGCCCACCACAAGGTCGGCTTCGACGCGGTGGCCATCACGTCGGGCGTGCCGGACACCGCTGAACGGACGGTAGAGCGCATCGCGGAAGTGGTCCGCGGAGTAAGGGAGGCGCTCCCGTCCGTCACCATTGGCGTGGAGCCGTATATCTCGGAAATGGAGCAGATCGACCTCCTGAAGGAAGCTGGCGCCGACGAGATCAAGCTGAACATCGAGACCTACGACCGCGGCATCTTCGAGAAGGTGTGCGGAAAGAAGGACTACGACCTCATCCTGCGGTCCATCGAGCACGCCGTGGAGGTGTTCGGAAGAGGCAGGGTGACCTCCAATATCATCATCGGGCTGGGGGAAAGTGACGAGAACGTCCTCCAGGGCGTGGAGCACCTGGCCGAGATCGGGAGCGTGGCCACTCTTCGCGCCCTCCGGACCAACAACATGAACAGGAACGCCCTTGCCAGCGAGATCGGTAGCGTCAGGCCAGTGGACAAGGACCGCCTTCTCCGCCTGGTCCGGGCGCAGAAGGACATCCTGGAGAGACATGGGCTCAGCACCCTGACCTTCGAGACAATGTGCAACCGCTGCGGCTGCTGCGACATCGTGCCCTTCGTGGACATCAGGTAAGCGCGATGCCGGCAAGTAGGGGGCACATAATCTCCGTTCCGTTGTCGGTCCAAGTACCTCCGCCATAGGGAGAGAAGAAGGGTAGCCCCCGGAGGGAGGATGAAAAAAGCGGGAAGATGATGCTTCCGGCGGGGTGACTTTTAGCGATGTGTGTAAGGGCAAAAGGATGAGCTTCCGTATGATCATTTGCGATGCGCGGATGCACAAACAGATCGACCAGTATGCCCATGGGTCTAGGTTTCGCCCTGGTCGGAGGAGCGCGCTTGACACCGCCAAATAGATATAGCACAATTTGATTACATACAATTCAATTGAGTCAAGGAGGAACCAAATGAAACTCTATGATTTGACCGCAAAAGACGCGAAAGGCAATGTGGTGCGTTTTTCTGATTACAAGGGAAAGGTACTATTGATTGTTAACACGGCGACGGGCTGTGGGTTAACACCTCAGTACAGCGGATTGCAGGTTTTATATGATAAACACAAAGACAAAGGGTTCGAGATTCTTGACTTTCCATGCAACCAATTTGCGAACCAAGCTCCCGGAACCAATGAGGAAATAGGCAACTTCTGCACAGGCCGCTACGGGATCACTTTCCGACAGTTCGATAAAATCGATGTCAACGGTGAGGGTGAAAGCCCTCTTTATTCTTGGCTCAAATCTCAGAAAAGTGGTCTCGGCGGACCTAACATAAAATGGAATTTTACGAAATTCCTCATCAATAAAAAAGGTGAGGTAGTGGCCCGTTATGCGCCCACCAAATCCCCGGCGGCCATTGAAAAGGCCATTGCTGAGCTTTTGGAGGAATGATAAACGCGACGCAGCTATATATTAAAAGACGTCCGTTCATCCACATCCATATGGTGGCTGGAGGACGATGCGGTCCATAGCATCCGGTCCTACCGGCGGCGGCAATTGGCAGATTATGAATGCGTCGGTGGATGGGTCTGCCGGGAAGAGGAAGGTTATGGGACCAGGCGGTACATTGCTTGATCGTCATCTCGCATCCTGTGCGGGCTGATCATGAAAGGCCGTGTGCGGAATACCCATACGGGGTTGCAAATGGCGAAGGGGGAGACCGTATGAATCACGATGTGCTGAAGCTTGAAAATCAGATCTGTTTTCCGATATATGCCTGTGCCAGAGAGGTTGTAAAAAAATACAAGCCGTTTTTGGACGAAATCGACCTAACGTATACACAGTATATCGCGATGATGGTCCTATGGGAACACAAACGAGTCGGCGTGAAAGACCTGGGCGAGCATCTGTATCTCGATTCTGGCACGCTGACGCCGCTATTAAAGCGACTTGAGGCTAAGGGGCTCGTTCAGCGTGAGCGTTCCAAGGAGGACGAGCGCGCAGTCAATATCACCATCACGGAGATGGGGGAGAAGTTAAAGGAAAAAGCAAAAACGATCCCCGCGCAGATGGGTAAGTGCATACCGCTTTCCCTGGAGGAAGCCGAAACGCTGTATGCACTTTTGTACAAGTTGCTGGGGCGAATGGATCGCGGAGATGAGGCGTGAGTGTCATTCATCGGTATGGAATGATTCGATGATGCCCGTGCATGCAGGCCAATCGATGAGATGCCAGGACGGGTCGCCGAGCTGCCGTAATAACGGCCGTAAACGAAGGCCATAACGCCTTTGATCCATCCATCCCCACGGTGAAGGAGATGCAACATGACGACAGGACCATTGCTTTCGGTTCTTTGGCCCCCTCCGGTCAGGGATGGACGGTTCGTTGAGAGGCCTGGAGCTGAGGACGTGACGATATGGTCGTTGCAACGCCGAGCAAAAGAGACCGCTCGGTTTTTCAAACCGTAACGGTTCATGGAGTGGCAGACAGATCTCAAAGATGTGTGGAAAGAGAACGGCCCTGGCAGCTCTGATGGAGATGGAGGGGGAAAGTTCTGGACACATGGTAGCACGAGCCTTTGTCATTGACCAAGAACACGAGACGACGGATACGGTCGAATGGGCCTGGTCGAATCGGTCGGTCCCCCTGCGCTGATGGCATGTCTTATGCATGTCCAGATCTATGCAGTGTATGATCGTCCCGCCCCCGGAATGTATGCGAACGCCCGTAACGGCAGGGAGCTACACAGGAGGCATGCCATCAAAGCAGCGAGGTCCATTGTAATCTTTTTGTAGTTAGGCAGTATTCACAATTGTTATGCTCGCCATAGGATTGCTCTCGGGAGGCCTGGACAGCTCACTGGCGGTCAAGGTCATGATGGAGCAAGGCATCACCGTCGTCGCTCTCAAGTTCACCTCGCCGTTCTGCCAGTGTGACTCGGGAGGCTGCTGCCATGCCGCCGAGCTCGCCGAGAAGCTGGGCATCGAGTTCAAGAGCGTCCCCAAGGGCCAGGAGTACCTGGACATCGTAAGGGACCCCAAGTTCGGCCGCGGCTCGGGGATGAACCCCTGCATCGACTGCCGCATATTCATGCTCAAGAGGGCGAAACAGATCGCCGACGATATGGGGGCCAAGTTCCTGTTCACCGGCGAAGTGGTGGGGCAGAGGCCCATGAGCCAGCACCGCAACACCATGGCGCTCATCGAGAGGGAGGCGGGCCTGGAGGGCAAGCTGCTGCGGCCCCTCAGTGCCAAGCTGCTCCCCCCTACAGAGGCAGAGAAGGAAGGCTGGGTGGACCGCGAGGCGCTGCTGGCGATATCCGGTCGCAGCCGGAAGCCCCAGATAAAGCTGGCCGAAGAGAAAGGGCTCGTCGATTATCCCTGCCCGGCCGGGGGGTGCCTCCTGACCTCCCAGGAGTTCGCCGCCAAGCTGTCCGACTTCTTGGAGCACAACCCCGACAACCTCACCGCCCGCGACGTGGCCATACTGAAAGTGGGGCGGCACTTCCGCGTGGACGGCCACAAGGTGGTCATCGGCAGGGACGAGAAGGAGAACGCTCGCCTGCGGACGCTGGCCGGGGACGGCTTCATCGTTCTGGAGCCGGTCTCGGTCCCGGGCCCGGTGTGCCTGTGCGAGGGCGACGACGCCGAGCTGCTGAGCAGGGCCTCCGGGATGGTGGCGAGGTACTCGGACCACGAGGGCAGGGCCGTGGCGATCAGGATCGGGTCCGCTCACGGAGAATCGGTCATCGAGGCGCTGCCGTCCGGCCACGACATCATCGACTCCTTCCGCATCGGGAAGGAGCAGGTGCCGGTCGTCATCTCGACCCAGTGATCAGGGGCCGTGACAATGCGGTTCTCCAACGCTCTAGATTGCAGCGTCGTCCAGAACGACTTCATCGTTCCCGTGGCCGCGGTCGAGCCCGCGCCTGCGAAGTAAACTCCTTTTGTCGTTATTTTTCATTGGGTCAAGTGGGGCCTTCGAGGCTCCTCGAAATCTCTTCTTTTAGTTCATTGAGATGGCCATTGACCTCGATCATTTCTTCGATAAGGTTCGGGGGCCTTGGGATTATGGGCAATATCATCTCATTTTCCAAGGTCGCCACGTCCATAGGCAATGAGTCCGTGTTGAAGTTGGAGAGATAGCGGTCGAACCTATCAACCGTGAATCTGACCTTTTTCTTGATTTCGTCCTCAAAATCAAAGATATCGAGACGACAATGTCTCTTCAGCATAACCAAGTCCAATTATCCCTGACTTTATACCGGCCTCGGGTCATGGCCGCTCTACATTTCTCGATTAAGATCTCTTGAGGCGCATAGCATAGTAGTTCTGCTGTCTGCAGGTAAAGCGTCACGTCCTCTTTGAACGTGAACCTGATCTCGTCGCTAAAAGCGCATATCATAGGCTTCAAGCTATTCTGCACAGGGGGTGGAGTATGAGGTCGACCAGGTTCACCTCCATCCTGATCAATCCTGGAGCTCCGGTCACTGATGAGGTATAATTGAAGCGGATGGTCACCTTTGTACCACTGTTGTTTATGAAAACATCTTGGCGAGCATCGATGCTTGGATTGAAAGTAAGTCCATCCTCTCTGGCTATCGGTGCCATTTCCTGAAGGATGAACTTGATGACGTCAAGGCAATCCGACTCCACCTTACGGTTTGACTTGTCGCGCCAAAGTGTCTCATCAGACCATCCAAAATCTATGTCCTCAGAAAATCTATAGAATGGAATATGCGCCTTTACCAGGCAAGTCCCGCCTTTAAAAATGAGCTTGGTGCTGAGATATGGGTGGGAGCGATGCTTCGAAGGAGATATTGGATGCGCATATCTTTCTCTACCCGCTCCTGGTCAGTAATGCCTGCATCTCGGCAAAGTGACCCTATGATCTCCACGTTCATCTCGGTTCACCAACCATCTCCCTGAAGGCCGGTGGGTATTCCATCAGGTATGATCTGAGCTTCATCGGGTCGCACTCTTCTCGGTATTCCAGAACAGGGTCGATAACATTTCCACTACGGCCAATATACGTTTTATAAGCGAGATCCAGAACGGTCTTCTCAACATCCGAGTAGGGAATCGTTATTCCATGTTTTGATCGATATTGTTTCAATGAACCATCGATGTGAATGCGGCCGCTCCATGAATAGAACCGTACCGGTCTTTTCAGAATCTCGATGGTCTTCGTGGTGCGGAAAGAGTCTGTGATCACATAGTCGATGTTGAAGTGCTCGTGGGTCATAAGGTTCAGTTTGAGGGCGGATTCAAGGCCAAAATACCACTTCTTCACATTCTTGACCTTCATGGCCTCGCTGATCATCTCCTGAAGAGAGTACTCGAAGCCGCCTCTGTCGAGATCCTTGTAGTCGGAAACGTAGAAAAAGCCCCTCAGGACTCTATGGATATACCCGTGTCTCTGAAGATATTTCATACTGTCGGCGGGATTCTTTCCTAGCTCTCGGGCATACTGGTCCAGGGTTTCCCTTGAAACGAACCTGACGTTGTTCAGATTCAATCTGTCCCATATCACTGATGTTCTCATTTGCGTCATAATGTGCTATAATTTGACACCTTATGACAGTAAAATCATATAAGCCCTTCTTTTAACTCAGAAAATATACCTGCTGAATGCTGCTCCGAACCTCATTGAACAAAGATCGACCAGGCCATCTATGAACTCATCGCTCGTCTGTTCAAGTACATCTAAAACGTCGCCATTAGAATGTGACCTTGACGTTTGACCCTTTCATTCTCATTAAATTTCAACATTTTGACAGGTTGCTCTGAAACCGTCGGAATCGCCTCAGCCGCCGCTTCCGCCCCGGGAACTATTCTAGAAATATTTCGTTCCCTTTATATAATACAGCAGGCTTACCGAGCTCCCTTTTCCATCGCCTGCGATAAATCGGCTATGAGGTCGTCGGGGTCCTCGATCCCCACCGACAGGCGCACTAGGCGGTCATCTACCCCCGACGCGAGCCTCAGTTTCTCAGGAATGAAGCGGTGGGTCATGGTCCAGGGATGCTCGATCAATGATTCGACCCCGCCCAGGCTCTCCGCGAGAGTGAATATGTGCGTCGCCCCCAGGAACTTCCTCACGTCCAGCTTGGATGAGGCGTAGAAGGACACCATGCCCGAGAACCCGCTCATCTGCCTCTTCGCCAGCTCATGCTGCGGGTGGTTCTCCAGACCGGGGTAGATGACCCTGTCCACCATGTCATGGCGCTCCAGGAACTGAGCCACCGCCAATGCGTTCCTCTGATGCCTCTCCATGCGAAGGTGCAGCGTCTTGGTGCCCCTGAGGATGAGAAAGCAGTCAAAGGGACCGGGGGTCGCTCCCGCCGACCTCTGGATGAGCTTCAACCGCCCCAGGAGGTCCTCGGAATCGGTTATCAGCGCCCCGCCCAGAACATCGGAGTGCCCGGACACGTACTTGGTGGTCGAGTAGACCACTATGTCCGCGCCGTGCTCCAGCGGTCTCTGGAAGTAAGGGCTGGCGAAGGTATTGTCCACCACCACGATCGCGTCGGGGTTCCGGTCATGGGCGGCGTCGGCGATCCTCTTGATGTCGACGATCTTGAGCAGCGGGTTGGTGGGCGTCTCTATCCATATCATGTCCGCGCCCTTGGCTATCGCGCTGTCCGTGGCCGCGTCGTCGGTGAGGTCGACGTAGTCGAAGTCCAGGCCGAAGTTGGTCAGGCACTTGTCGAAGAGCCGGTAGGTGCCGCCGTAAACGTCATTGGTCACAACGACCCGGCTGTCCTTATGCAGCAGGAGCGCGGCGGTGGTCTCCGCCCCCATCCCCGTGGAGAAGGCCAGGGCGCCCCGGGCGCCCTCGAGCGAGGCGAGGCGTTCCTCCAGCGCGGCCCTAGTGGGGTTGCCTCCCCTGGAATACTCAAACCCACCCCAGACCTCGTCAAGATCCTTCCGGGCAAAGGTGCTGGTCAAGTGGATCGGCGCTACCACGTCCCCGAAGCGGGACGACCTTCCCACTTCCTCTCCGCTATGCACTGCCTTGGTATCGAACTTCAAGTCCATCGCCTCTCGGACATCTATATCGACCCGCGTCTATATTTGAACGAGCGGGGTCAGCCGCATTTCCGCAGCAGGGGGCTCAGGCGCTCGTTGGTCACCAGGCCCAGCACCCTGCCCGCCTCGTCGATGACGGGGAGCGCGGAGATCTCGTGCTCCTCCATCTTGCGGAGGGCATCCTCTATCGGCTCGCTGACGGTGGTGGTGACGACGCTGCGGGTGATGATCTCGTTCAGGTCGTTCAGCCTCCGGGCGGTGGCCTTGGCGATGTCCCAGGAGGTCACGATGCCGGCGAGCTTGCCCTCCTTGGACACCACCGGCAGGTGGTTCACCCCCAGGTAGATCATCAGCTCGGCGGCCTTGGCTATGGTGGTGTCCTCGCTTATCGTCCGGATGTCCTTCAGCATGACGTCGCCGGAGGTGACCTGATCGAAGAAGCTCTTCAGCAGATAGTTCAGCTGCCCGTCCTCCAGCAGGAAGGCGTCGTGGCCGTAGTTGGAGCGCAGCTCCCCGTACACCGCCTTGACGTTGTTGGCGGTGAGCGCGTTCACGATCTCCTGCGACTGGTACGGGGGATAGAGCCAGTCCGAGGTGATGGCCACCACCAGCACCTTGGCCTTGACCGGCGCCAGGCCGGCGATGAGGGAGCCGTCCCTGGCCATGTCGAAGTAGTCGATGGCCTTGGTGATGTACAGGTATGAATTGGGATCGAAGCGCTTGATGAAAGTATCTCCCTGATGGTACAGGTAGCTCTCCACCTGGAAGTCGGTGGAGAAGTCGAAGCCCACCTTGTCCTTGTTCTGCAGGTTCCTCCCGAACTTGCTGATCATGGAGTCGTCGCTCAGGTAGGTGATGTGGCCCACCATCCGGGCAATGCTCAGCCCCAGCGACGGCAGCTCCTTGCCGTAATAGTCGCCGTGGTCCCATCCGGGGTCGGCCTGTATGGCCCTCCTTCCGACAGTGTTGAAGGCGATCTGCTGCGGGGTGGAATAGGCGGTGGATGCTATGACCACGGCTCTCTGGACCGCGTCGGGGTAGGCGGCCGCCCACTCCAGGACCTGCATGCCTCCCATGGAGCCCCCCGCCACGGCGAAGAGTTGCTCTATGCCGAGATAGTCTACAAGAAGCTTCTGGGCGTTCACCATGTCCCTGATGGTGATCACCGGGAAGGACATCCCGTAGGGCTTCCCGGTGTCAGGGTTTACGGAGGAGGGGCCTGTGGAGCCCTGGCACCCCCCGATGACGTTCGAGCAGATCACGAAGTATCGGGTGGTGTCGAAGCCCTTGCCCGGACCGATGGCGATGTCCCACCAGCCGGGCTTGGCGTCCCCCGGGTGATACCCGGCAGCATGGGCGTCCCCTGAAAGGGCGTGGCAGACGAGGATGGCGTTGCTCTTGTCCCGATTGAGCCGGCCGTACGTCTCGTAGGCGATCCTCAGGGGTCCGAGCTTCGCTCCGCACTCCAGCTCCAGGGGCCCGGGGAGATCGATGTACTTCGTCTCCACGGCGCCGATGCTGTAGTTCAGGTCCTTACACCCCTTTGAGCGCCTGGTCGAGGTCAGCGATGATGTCATCGATGCCCTCGGTACCAATCGCCAAGCGGATAAAGTCTGCTGTCACGCCCGTGGCCTTCTGCTCCTCCACGGTCAGCTGCTGGTGGGTCGTCGACGCCGGGTGGATGACCAGGCTCTTGGAGTCGCCGATGTTGGCCAGGTTCGAGAACAGCTTGAGGCTGTCGATGGTCTTCCTGCTGGCCGCCTCACCGCCCTTGACCCCGAAGCCCACCAGGGGGCCGTAGCCTCCCTTGAGGTACTTCTCGGTGTTGGCGTGGTTCGGATCGTCCTCCAGCCCGGGGTAGCTGACCCATGCGACCTTGGGGTGGCTCTTCAGGAACTTCGCCACGGCCAGGGCGTTCTCGGAATGTCTCTGCACCCGGAGGTGCAGGGTCTCCAGGCCCAGCAGGAAGAGCCAAGCGTGGAAGGGGGCGAGGGTCGCGCCGGTATCCCTCAGCAGGCTGACCCTGAGCTTGAACGCCAGGGCCACGTTGCCCAGGCCGGCGAAGTCCTTGAAGGTGTCCCAATAGACCAGGCCGTGATAGCCGGGGTCGGGCTCGGTGAACTCGGGGAACTTGCCGTTGCCCCAGTTGAACTTGCCTGAATCGACGATCGCTCCGCCAATGGCGGCACCGTGCCCCCCAACGTACTTGGTGGCGGACAGCACTACGATATCGGCCCCGTGCTCTATGGGGGCGACCAGGCCGACGCCGGTGGTGTTGTCGACCACCAGGGGGATGTTGTGGTCGTGGGCTATCTTGGATATGGCATCAAAGTCGGGGGTGTCCAGCTTGGGGTTCCCGATCGACTCCACATAGATCGCTTTGGTCTTGTCGTTGATGGTCTTCTCGTAAGCCTCAAGATCATTGGAGGGCACGAACCTCACGGTCCTGCCCAGCTTGGGGAAGGTGTAATGGAACAGCTCGTAGGTCCCTCCGTACAGGTTGTCGGCCGACACGATCTCGTCCCCGGGCCTGGTGATGCCCAGGAGGGCGTATGAGATCGCCGCTTGTCCTGAAGCGGTGGCCAGCCCCGCGGTCCCGCCCTCGATGGCGGCGATCCTCTGCTCGAACACGTCCGTGGTGGGGTTCATGATGCGGGAATAGATGTTCCCCAGCTCCTTGAGGCCGAACAAGTTCTCGGCATGCACGGTGTTCTTGAACACGTAGGACGTGGTCTGATAGATCGGAACGGCCCTCGATCCGGTGGTCGGGTCCACGGTCTGTCCCGCGTGGATGGCGAGCGTTCCCAAGCTCTTCTTACTCTGAGTCATTCTTTTCCTCCTTTACAGTTCATTTTTTCCTTCGGTTCCTTCGTTCCTCGATCGTTCTCGCAGCACCTTCCAGATGGTTTAACTGTTGTGCTGTTCACTATTGTTAATTTAATTTTGAAAAGCCTATGTGTTTATAAATAAATTAGTACCCGATAGCCCCCCGATTGGAATCGTCGCCGAATAAAATATTCAAATCGGCATAAGGAGAAATAGGCGCTGCCGGCATCGGGAAAGCGTCCCCCTCGGCATAGGGATCTCATGCCTGGCCTCCTCGGCAGCAGGCCGGAACGCAGCGGTCCCGAATAGTCGGAACAGCGGGCAGGATCTCGCCTTGCGCGGGCGAAGGGGGCCTCCGGGAGGAATCAATTAATACCGACCGCTCCCACCAACGAAACCATGACCACATTG
The DNA here is from genome assembly GCF_000308215.1 of Methanomassiliicoccus luminyensis B10. Taxonomy (NCBI): domain Archaea; kingdom Methanobacteriati; phylum Thermoplasmatota; class Thermoplasmata; order Methanomassiliicoccales; family Methanomassiliicoccaceae; genus Methanomassiliicoccus; species Methanomassiliicoccus luminyensis. The sequence goes on along the minus strand of NZ_CAJE01000024.1, from coordinate 90,227 downwards.
AACAGGATGCTTCAAGTGGGGGACAAAGCCCCCGGGTTCTCGCTGCAGGACCAGGATGGCAACACGGTCGACATCGGCGAGATGATCGGCAAGAAGGCCCTGGTGGTGTACTTCTATCCCAAGGACTTCACCGCCGGGTGCACCCTGGAGGCGCACGAGTTCAGGGAGATGCACGAGGAGTTCCAGAAGAACGGCGCGGAGATCTTCGGGATCTCCTCCGACGACATGGGGACGCACCAGAGGTTCCGCGAAGAGAACAAGCTTCCCTTCACGCTGCTCAGCGATCCCGGCGACAGGGTCAGGGACCTCTACGGGGCGTGGGGAGCGGGGCGGTCGCCCGGAAGGGTCACCTACCTCATCGACAAGAAGGGCGTCATCCGCATGGTATTCTCCTCGGTGGTGCAGCCCAAGAAGCACAGTCATGAAGCCATGCGGGTGCTGGAAGAGATCAACAGGGAGTGAACTGGGAAGGGACGGCCCCACACGGCGAGGCGCGAAGCGGCGGGGGCGGGCTCCTTGTACGCGTACCGGCCCAAAATGGCCGGGATACTCCGGAGAAGAGCGCCGTTCGCGAGATTCTGGAGAGAACAATAGGCGATAAGCTTGACTTCGGCCCGATCATGACCGCATAAACCGCGGCCTCACACGGTCAGGCAGGCCCCGTCGTTGCGGAAGCTCCGGCCCTCCTCCCGGGCCATGTTCTGGAGGCCCTTGCGGAACGCCAGGCACCACTCGCAGCGCCCCTCGCTCCTCCGGCCCATCAGGCGGAGCCGCCCGCTGGCGGGGTCGTACCTCCAGGACATCTCGCACTGCCGATATCTCATGAACCGGTCGGTGCTCTCGCCGACCTCGCGGAGGTCGCGGGCGTCCCATCCTGCCGGGAGGTCCAGCTTGAGCTCGCAGGAGAACAGCTTGTCCGGAGACCCCAGCTCGTTGGGCAGGAGAGCTATTCCCACCCCGCCGCCCGCACAGTGCCGCGCGGCCCCCTCATGGTTCCTGGGCAGCACCGGCAGGGCGATGCCGCTGCATTCGTCGCACACCTCTTCCTTCGCTTCCTTTCTGCACTCATAGCAATATCCTTGCATGCCTCATCCCTCACGGATGATGGCGGCCCCCTCCGCCCCCGGCCTTGCATACTACCGAGAGCCCCGCCGGCGGCGCGCGGGGCGCGTGGCCGGGACAGAGGGGCTGTCATCTTTCATCTCGGAACAAAGAACGTGCAAGGCCCAGCATATGCTTGATGCAAAGAAAGTATATGCGAGCCGGCAAAACAAGGACAGAACATGTTATACATTCTCGGCATCCCAGGGTACGCTCCCGGGGCGCCTCCCGCCGAGGCCACCCAAAGCATCAATACACTTTTCCTCACGTAGTAGGGCCGGGTGATCGACATGGAGCGATACAACCTGTTGGTGACGTACCATCCCAACCAGTCCAGGCTGGCAGAGCAGGAGTTGCGGAGGGTCGTCGGGGACATCGGAGAGCAAATAGAGGAGCTGGAGCACGCCTGCGTGGACGGGGTGTTCTGCGCAAGGGTGGCCGGCGACCCCAAGGAGCTGGTGTACGACCTGCGCGCGAGCATGCAGGAGGAGCCGGACCTGCTCAGCCACACTTACCACTGGGTGCCGGTCGAGAGGTGGGTGGAGGCCGACGAAGATACTATGAGACGGACGGCCGCCGAGCTCGCTGAGGGCATCGGCGAGAACGAGAGGTGGATGATGCATCTGCACAAGAGGCACATCGACCAGCACTCCGAGGACCTGGTGCTCTCGCTCACCGACCCCATTCATGTGGGGAAGGTCAGCCTGACCAGCCCGGACAAGATCATCGCGGTGGAGATCATCGGCCCCATGGCCGGGATGTCCCTGCTGGACAGGGAAGAGATCATCGACACCAACAAGATCAGGCAGCAGGCCGGGCTGGTGACCATCCACTGACAGGAGGAGGGAGCTCGGAGCGCCCGCCGCTCAGGCGGACCTTTCCAGCTCCGCCAGGAACTCCTCGGCCTGTTCCATGCCCTTTAGCCAGAACCCTTCCTCGGATATGTCGAAGCCCAGCTCCCTGGCCAGGTCGGCGGGCGAGCGGCTCGACCCCGCCTCCAGCAACCTGCGGAACTTCGGCTTGAACGCTTCTCCCTCCCCCTTGTACAGCCGGAACAGGGCGAACACGAACAGCTGGGCGAACACGTACGGGTAGTCGTAGAACCGCAGGTCCGGGAAGAAGTGGTGGGGGAACCGGGCCCAGTCGTACTTCGACTCGGGAAGGTACTCCACCGCGTCACCGTAGATGCTCTTCTGCGCGGCCATCCACAGCTCCGATATCTTGCCGCTGTCCAGCAGCTCTCCCCTATCCAGGGCGTCGTACAGGCTGATCTCGAACAGGTACCGGAAGCCTTCCTGGAAGACCGTCTGGGTGAAGCTGTTGAGGACCTTGACCAGGAGCGCGCGGCGCTCCTCTCCGCTCCCCGCTTCCTCCAGCAGCCGCTCCGTGAGCAGGAGCTCGCCGAACAGGCTGCCGCACTCCGCCACGCACAGAGATACCTGGCAGTTGCTGGGGTTCTGCGCCCTGGTGTAAAGGTACGCGTGCACCCCGTGGCCCAGCTCGTGGGCGAGGGTGTACACGTCGTTCAGGCGGCCGCTGTAGGATGAGAGTATGAAAGCGCTCCTCCCGCCGATCCAGGTGTCGCAGAACGCCCCGGTCCGCTTGCCCTTGCGGACCTGACCGTCCAGCCGCTGGCCCTTGTAAATGTCGGCGACCCATTCCCCGAACCGCGCGTCGTACCCGGAGTATACGGAGACCAGGAGATCGCGCGTTTCCTCCCAGGAGTACTGGTGCTCCGGCGCCCCCGGCAGGGGCGCCCTAAGGTCCCAGCTCCCCAGGATCGGAAGCCCCAGAAGCCCGGCCTTGAGCCGGAAGTACCTCTGGCACAGCCCGGAGTTTCGGCGCACCACCCTCATCAGCGCTTCCACCGCTCCCTGCTCCACGTCGTTGACCAGGAGGCTGGAGGTGAGGGGGGACGGGTATCCCCTGATGCGGCCCATGGCCTGGTGGTCGGTCACGATCGCCTTCATGATGTCGGCCCACAGGATCTCGTCCTTGACCAGCGTTTCTCCCAGGGACAGGTACACGTTCTTCCTGGTGGTCCGGTCGGGATCGTAGATGAACGGGGTCATCTCCCCCACGCTCAGGACCTTCTCTTCGCCGTTCACGTTCATGCGGAACTGCCTGGTGCTCAGCCACCGGCTCTGCAGCTTAGACCACGCCTCCACCCCGTTCTGGTCCTTGGCCATGATGACCTTCTCCTCCCCTTCCGACAGTAGATAGGGGGCGTAGGCCAGCATGCGCTCCAGGTAGTGGCGGTAGTCCTTCAGCTCGGGATCGTCGAGCATCTCCGGACGGGAAGCGAGCAGCCTGCCCACCTCGATGCTCATGAACGCCAGGTCCTGGTTCGCCTGGGTGCTAGCCTCCGAGTAAGCAGCATAGAGATCGTTGGCCACCGGGTCGGTGGTGTCGGCCGCGAACGACAGGGAAGTATAGGTCATGGCGCCCTCGTAGCGGAGGGCCATCTCGTCCTTGGCCGCCAGCATCTCCCGCAGGCCGGAAGCGTCGAGGTCAGCGATCTTGCCGCGATAGCGGGAGGCGAACGCCGAGGCCTCGTCGCGCATGGCGCGCATCTGCTCCTTCAGGTGCTTGGTATCGGTGCTGTCCACCAGCTGTGAGATATCCCATCTCGGAATTGTCATGAACGGTCTCCTCGCGGTGCCGCTCATGGTACGTCATCAATCTAGTACTATTCGATTACAATGATACTAACTAAAAAACTCTGGAACGAATTGCGGTCGCTTACGTAGCTGATCGTTCTATCAGCTTCAGTTCATGATCGAACGCAAGACCGCGCTGAATGAGCACGGCCATCTACGTCGTACCGCAGCACACCCGCCAGCAGGCTCTGGATGCTGTCGATCAGGCTCCAGGGACGGCAAGTAATTCATGTGCCCCCGCTGCCAGCACGTTGATCACGCCGATGCCAGCGCGTCGTTCAATATCGCGCTGGCCGCACCCTCGCAGAGGAGTACGGCGCGGTCCGATCGCAGAAAGGCAAGGATTGGTGCAGGGGCCGCATCGAACGACCTCAGCATCCCGCGATCGGGACGAAGGAGGCCAACTTGGTCACCGCTCATCAATGGGGACATACTGCCCCCCTACTTTCCCGACATAGGTGCAGGAGGGCCGGTACAGCGAAGGCTTCACCGGCGGCAGGGGGAACTTCTCCTCCATGACGTGGGCGGTCCAGCCGGCCGAGCGGGACATGGCGAAGACGGGCGGGAAGAAGTCATGATGAATGCCCATGGCGTGATAGATGGAAGCGGAGTACAGGTCCACGTTGGGGTAGATGTCGCGTCCCTTGCTGCGTCGGAAGATATCCTGGGTCACTTCGGCCATCCGCTCGGTCATCTCGTACCAGCGATATTCGGGGTGGTCCTTCAGGACCGCCCTGGCCATGGTCTGCAAAATGAGGGCGCGGGGATCGATGGTGCGATAGACCGCGTGGCCCATCCCCGACACCCTTTGCCCGCGCTTGAACATTTCCTCCACCCACGCCTCCACGCTCTCGGGATCGTTGGTGTCCAAAAGGTTCCTCATCACCTGGGCGTTGGCGCCTCCGTGCAGCGGGCCGGACAACGCGCCGACGCCCGCGGACACAGCCGCATACATGTCCGCCCCCGTGGACGCCACCACCCGGGTCGTGAATGTAGAAGCGTTGAACTCGTGGTCCGCGTGCAATATCATGGCCACGTCCATGAACTTGGCGATGTCCGGCTCGGGGACCTCGTCCTTGATCATATATAGGAAGTTGGCGGCCTGGGACATATCCTCGTCCGGCTGCACCGGGTCGAGGCCGTTCCTCCGGCGCTTCCACGCCGCCACGATGGTGGGCATCACTGCGATTATGCGCATGGCCTTCCGCTCGTTGGCCTCCCTGGACTCGTCGCCCTGGTCCGGGCAGCGGGCCGACAGCAGGGTGACGCCGGCCTGCAGCACGCTCATGGGCGGCGTTTCCAGGGGAAGGTCCCGCAAGGCCCTCAGGACCGCGGGGGAGAGCTTTCTGTTCTGGGCCAGCTCGTTCGAGAACCTGTTCAGCTGGCGGGCCGTGGGAAGAACGCCGTGCATGAGAAGGTAGGCCGTCTCCTCGAAACTGGACTCCCTGGCGAGGTCTTCGATGTAATATCCTCTGTAGAGGAGCTTGCCCCCCTCGCCGTCCACCTTGCTGATCCGGGTGGTCGCAGCTTTGACCCCCCTTAGGCCGGTGTCCTCCACGGAAACCATTGGTTCCCCTAAGTCGTTCTAGTATAATTGGTTATTTTTTCAGGTCGTCGGAACATTCGATTCCGAGCGGCGGCCATCATGGCGCCGGGCCGGTCCCGCCGGGCCCGCAGATGGGCACGATTCGCTTCCTCTCGAAGTACTTGAACACCTCCATCACCGCCACCAGGATGGCGGCGTAGGCGAGGAGGGTGAGCCATTCCGTCAGGGACACCGGAGCGATCGACAGCAGCTCCTGGGTCAACGGGACGTGCATCGCTATGAGGTTCACCGCCTGAGCCGCCAGCACCGCGACGAAGATGTAGCGGTTCCTCCCTGCGGGTATCCTCAGTATCGACTCCCTCTCCGAGCGGCAGTTGAACACGTGCACGTTCTCTATGAGCACCATGAAGAGGAAGGTAAGGTTGGTCGCCTCGAAGGGGGAGCGGCCGAACGCCTCCACCAGGAGGTAGAACAGCGTGAAGGCCATGGCGCCGATGGTCAGGCCGCTCACGGCCACCTCCCTCACCATGAGGCGGTCGAACATCCCCTCCGAGGGGTCGCGGGGCGGGAGGTTCATGACGTTGGGGTCCCCGCCCTCCATGGCCAGGGCGATGTGCTGTATCCCGTTCGTCACCACGTTCAGCCACAGGAGCTGGATGGCCATGAGGGGCAGGAGGATCGCCCCGCCTTCCCCGGGAAGGCCGAAGAGCAGCGCCAGGATGAACAGGGTGATCTCGGCCACGCCGGTGGAGACGAGGAGGTACGTCACCTTCCGTATGTTCTCGTAGGCGTACCGCCCCTCCTCCACGCCGGCTATTATGGAGGCGAAGTTGTCGTCGGTGACGATGATGGACGACGAGCCCTTGGCCACGTCGGTCCCGGAGCCCACGGCCACCCCGATGTTAGCCTTCTTCAACGCCGGGGCGTCGTTCACGCCGTCCCCGGTGACCGCTACGAACTCGCCCTCGTTGATGAGCACGTCGACGATCTCCAGCTTCTGGATGGGGGTCACTCGCGCGAACACCCTGCCCTGCTTGACCCGGTCCACGAACTTAGGCACCTCGGGACCGCCCAGCTCCTCCAGCTCCCTGCCCGACACCAGCTGCTCCGGGCCGGAGGCGATGCCGAGGTCCCCGGCGATGGTGAGCGCGGTGGAGGGGTGGTCCCCCGTGACCATGATGGTCTTGATCCCGGCGCACTTGGCCTTCTCGATGGCGGCCTTGGCCTCCTGCCGGGGCGGGTCAATGAAGCCGACCAGGCCGAGGAGCGTCAGCCCCCGGAGCCCCCGGCCGTCCGGCGAGGAGGCGGCGTCCTCGCCGACCTCGCCTCCCGCCACCGCCAGCACACGGTAGCCCTGCGACATCAGCCGGTGGCTCTCCCGCTCCATCGCGTCATTGTCCAGGGGCAGCGGCCCCTCTTCGCCCATGACGCGCGAGCACATCGGGAGGACGACCTCCAACGCCCCCTTCACCGCCGCCTCGGGGCCGCCGCCGCGAGAGTAGAACTTGGCGGCGTAGCGGCGCTCCGACTCGAAGGGTATGGAGGCGATCTCGTTCACCGAGGCCCTCACCCCGGCGGGGTCCATCCCGGTCTTGTAGCCCAGAGACAGCAGCGCCACGTCCATGGAGTCCCCGGAGTGCTTCCATCCCCCCTCTGAGCGCACCAGGGTGCCGTCGTTGCACAGGATGCCTGCCTCCACGATCCTCATGGCCATGGCCCTCTCCCGCTCGCCGGGTGGCGCGCCGCTCTCGGTGAGGATCTCGCCCTCGCCCTCGTACCCTTCCCCGGAGGCCCGCAGGGGCTCCATGCCCGGGAGCACCAGCACCTTCACGGTCTGCTTGTTCACCGTCAGGGTGCCGGTCTTGTCGCTGGCGATGGTGGTGCAACTGCCCAGGCTTTCCACCGCCGCCAGCCTGCGTATCAGGACATGGCGCTCCGCCATCTTCTTCACCCTGACGGCTAGGGCTATGGTGACCGCCACCGGGAGGCCCTCGGGGATGGCGGCCACCGCTAACGCGATGGCAAGGAAGAAGACGTCCAGCAGGGGAACGCCCCTCAGGAGGGCGAAGACCGACATGGCCGCTGCGGCGGCCACCACCACATAGCTGATCTGCTTGGAGAACCGCTCCATCCTGATCAGCAGCGGGGGCTTGGTCTTCTCGGTCTGCGAGACGGTCTCCGCGATCTCCCCGATCTCGGTGCGGAGGCCGGTGCCTACCACCGCCCCCTCCCCGCGGCCCCTGACCACGGTCGAACCGGCGAAGGCCATGTCCCAGCGGTCGCTAACCGGCGCGCCGGCCTCCGCCCGCTCCGCCCTCTTGTCGATGGCCACGGCCTCCCCGGTCAGCAGCGACTCGTCGATGGCCAAGCTGACGGCCGAGGCGAGCCTGATGTCCGCGGGGACTACGTTCCCGGACTCCAGCAGCACGATGTCGCCGGGCACCAGCCCCTCTGCGGGCACGGTGACCTCGGTCCCGCCCCTGCGTACCCGCGCGGTCGTCCTGATCAGCCGCTGCAGCTGCTCGGCCTCCTTCTCGGCCTTGGCCTCCTGGATGGTCCCCACCACCGCGTTTATGAGGATGACGATGAAGATGAAGCCGGCGTCGAGCATCTCGCCCACGAACAGGGCGATGGCCCCGGCGGCGATGAGCACGTAGATCAGCGGGCTCAGGAACTGTCGCAGGAATATGCGGAAGATCCCCGGCGATTTCTCGGAAGGAAGCTCGTTCGGTCCGAACTCCCGCAGCCGCTGTTCGGACGCCGCCTCGCTCAGTCCGCCGGAAGTGGTCTCCAGCAGCTCGTAGGCCTTCTCGATGCTAAGAGCGTGCCAGTCCGGGGAGGGAGGGTCCGCCGCGCGCGTACCGCCACTTCCTTCCTTCGATATTGACCTCGATCGGCGCATTGGGACCCTCCGGGGGATAACGGGGGGCCGGGACGCAGCCCGCGCGGCCCTCGTTCCATCTTGGTCGGATGAGCTGGTAGGTAGTAAAATCAGGGCATGCATAATAAAAGTTGCCTGGTCCTCCCTCGCCCCGGGCGAACGTTCCGAGAAACCGCCTCCCTTCCTCAACAGTTTTGTAGGTTGAAATTAATCTTGGCCAGGATGCGGCAGCTCGTTCTGAGGAACAGGACCGTGGGCCCGTGGGCGGGGTTCGAGAGGGAGATCATCTCCGGGAGCCCCCATGCCGGCTGGGTCAAGTTCGTGGGGCAGAGGACATTCAAGCTGCGCAAGAGCCCCTACAAGGAGCCGGAGTCGAAGCACTCCTACATCCTGCCGGACGACATCGAGGTGGTGGACGACGAGCTGGTGGAGCTGGAGGTCAGCCAGAAGTACGTCCGGGCGAGGTCCCTGGTCGGCGGGTCCACCGAGGCCGGGGAGTACGACGAGTACTACGTGGTCGAGGCGCTCAAGAGGCTCGAGCTCAGGATGCCCCGCCCCTACCTGGACAGCGGGGACTTCCTCCACCGCGTCAGCATCAACTGGAAGGACGCCGACAAGGACGGCCTGGACCGGGCCCTGGCACTGCAACTGCTGTCCTGCCCGGAGAGCCTGATGGGGCCGGGCGGCATCGGCAGCCAGTCCTTCAACTTGTCATCCAAGCAGCGGCCCCTCGACCAGCTGAAAGGCTCCATCCTCCGGTCCCTTCCCCGGGAGTTCTCCCGGCCCAACAAGCAGTACGACTTCACCTTCATCGAGTCCAAGGACGACCTGAAGGCGCTGCGCCGCCGGGTGATGCAAGGGAAGGTCAGGGAGGCCTCCTACAACTACTTCAAGATGGTCGACCCCACCGCCGTCCCCCTGCCCATGCAGATACCCACGGTCATCTACAACGCCGAGTACCGCTCCAGGACGAGCGAGGTGGACCCCGACGTCATCGAGTACCTGCTCCAGGCCCTCATGATCCGGCCGGTGGTGCCGGAGAGCGCCGTCGCCGAGATCGAGAGGTCCATCGCCGCGGTGCTGGAAGAAGTGGAGCCGGCGTACGCCCAGATAAGCGTGCCCTTCGACCAGGACGCCATTGCCAAGATCGCCATGGCCATCTGCCGGATGGAGTACAAGCGGAACATCGACGACACCTCGTTCTCCAAGGGGAAAGAGTGGTTCACCGAGATGTACCGCCAGTTCTCGGACCTCCGCCTCAATTACATCAGGTCGGGCGACGAGGCCAGGCTGTCCCCGTGGGCCCAGACCTCCTACAGCTACGGGAACCTGACCAACAACGACATCAGGGTCCTGGCGGAGATCAACCGGGGAGTGCTGGGGCAGGGCCTCGACTACGTCTCCTTCACCGGGCTGTGCAACACCTTGGCCGGGAAGCTGACCGGGGACGAGGTGCGGACCTCGCTGAACGCCCTGAACCTGTACGGCCACATTATCGGCCGGGAGAACAGCACCCTGTTCAGGCCGGTCATCAAGCAGGACCTGGTGCACGAGCTGGTGCAGAAAAGAAAGAGAAAGAATTGAGGAGGGGCGCGTCAGAGCGCTTCCATTCCCTTCCGGACCAGGTCGGGGAGCACGTCGCCGATCCCGTTGATGATGAACTGGATGGCTATGGCCAGAACGATCAGCCCCATGAGCTTGCTCAGGGCCTTCTCCCCGCCCTCGCCCAGGAACCGGAACACCCTCTCCGATTCCGTCATCCCCAGGTACGAGACCGCGATGGTGATGACGATGCCCAGGAGCACTCCCGCGCTGGCCAATAGCCAGACCAGCGTGTCGCCTCCGCCGAGGTCCTGCGCCCCCGACATCAGGACGACCGTTGTCACTATGGTCCCGGGGCCGCTGATGAAGGGGATGGCCATGGGGATAAGGGATATGTCCCTGGTGCCGTCATTGTCGGTCAGACCCTCGGGCTTGGGGTGGAGCATGTCGATCGCGGTGATGGTGAGTAGTATCCCTCCCGCGATGCGGAACGCCCCTATGCCGAAGCCGAATATCTGGAAGATGAGCATGCCGGTGAGGGCGAAGAACACCAGTATGTAAAGGGAGAAACGAGACGCCTTGACCGCGGTCTGGTGCTTCCTCTCCTCGGACATTTTCTCCGTGAGGACGTTGAACATCGTCGCCGTGGAGATGGGATTGGAGATCGCTATGATCGAGATTATGGCTAGAGGTATGTATTCCAGGGCCAAGGACAGGTCGGTCATATCGTTCGAACGGACAATGCGCTCATGATACAAAAAACGAGGTCCGCTGAAGTAATATTATGGCGATATAATTATTTATTATTGGGTGGACCGGCGGCCGTCCCGCCCCCTCAATCCCCATCCTTGACGGGCTTGGGAGGGAGCTTGTCCTCGAGCTGAGGGGTGAAAGCGGCGGCCAGGAACATGGCGATGGCTATCCCCGCGACCGCCCCGGTGATCAGGCGGATGGTGTTGGTCGAGGTGTACTCGGCGGTGAACTGCAGGCTCCAGTCGACCAGGATCGGCACGACCCCGAGAAGGACCTTGCTCTGGGTCCTCGGCCGTATCACCACTGCCGCCAGCGCCCCCCAGGTCAGGCCGAACAGCAGGCCCACCATGCGGGAGGGGAACGGTACCTGGTTGCCGTTCAGGTAATAGGAGTTGCTGGACAGCTGATCGGACAGGATGTCGGCGGCGGTGTACACGGCCCGGGCGAACGGGTTCATGACCGCCAGCACCTCCCCGTTGTCTATCACCCCGAGCCCACCGGACAGGTCGTTGACGCTGTTCTCCGGCAGCGTGAAGGGAGCTATCAGCACCGAGGCTAGGACCGCCGTGGTGAGGATGAGTAATAGTATCCCTACCCTAGGTGCCTTGCCTTCGCTCATCGCTATTGCATCAGCGAGAGTTCCTTAAACCCATCGTTCTGATGTTTACAATCCTGTTCTATGGACCTGTCAAACTGGACAACCCCGCCGCTCGGCGAGGCCCCCGGACCGGAGGACCTCGACTATCGCCCTGGCAAGGACCGCGCAATCCGCGTTCCCCCCGCCGGGCCAGATCATGCTGTTCACCGAACGGGAGATCATGCAGTTGACGCCCTGGTCCTCCAGCTGCCGGGGGTCGGTCCTCACCCCGATGATCGGCTTGCTCCTAGCGAACGCGTAGCCGATCTCGAAGGCCGTGCCTGAGTCGACGTCGGGACCGTCGAGGATGGCGATGACAGCGTCCGCCCGGTCGATGGAGCGCACGCAGGTGTCGAAAACCTTGGTGAAGGCGTCGCTCTCCGACATCAGGTCCCTGCACTCCTCCTGGGGAAGGATGACGCTCGCCCCTTCCATCCCGCGGACGATGAGGTCGGACAGCTTCTGGTTGAACTCCCTCTCCGCCAGCGAGAACAGCGGACCGGCGAGATAGATCAGCACGCCCTCGACCTCCCGTCCCGCTCACCGCGCGGCATCATCGAACTTGATGACCCGGCGCATGAACGGGCAGCTGTCGCACGGTATCGACACCGAGCAGGTCTTGCCGGTGGCGATGCCCTTCAATGAGCAGAGGATCGCCAGGTCCACGGGGCGCCACGGCGCTTTCCTGCCGTTGCTCTCCAGTGTGGCGGCCTCCTCGGGGCGGGGCGTGGACTCGAAGCAGCATCCGCTCTGCACGTGCTTCAGGCAGCGCTCGTAATCCTTCTTGGAGCACCCGTCGCACCGCGTCCCCACGTTCGCCAGGGGGCCGAAGAGGTCGGCGAGGGGGTCGATGACGAAGATCTTGCCGTCGCGGCCGATGGTGATGAAGATGGAGCTCGGCGACGCGGGCACGATCAGCTCCTGCCGGGTCCCCCGGACCTTCCTTTCCTCGGCCACCTTCCAGAAGTCGCTGAGCTGATGGCTGAGCTGGTACACCAGCTGATGATATTCTATGCCCACCCTGTCGGCGAGGTCCTGCTTGGACACCGGCCCGTCCAGGGCCATGGCGTACAACGAACTCAGGATCGCTTTCCTCAGATCGTGGTTGACAATGGAGGTGTAGGACTCGGGATCGACATAGGAGATCTCGATGCGGCAGCCGGAAACCATGATGTGTGAAACGGGACTCAAATATTTAAGTCATGGTTAACAGAGGTTTAAAAACAGCGACCAGCTCTCGATGGTCATATCCTCCCCTGCTCCGCCGCGACCTTGGACTTGCCTAGCTCCTCTTTCAACTTCTCCAAGGTGGGCACCCCGCCGTAGAGGGTCAACCGCTCGTTGATGAACAGTGCCGGGGACACCGCCTGTCCGTACTTCTTCATCAGCGGGAATATCCCCGCCATCCACTCGTAGCGGGAGGACATCTGGGCCTCGGTGGCGTGGACCAGCGATATGTCCGCCTCCATCTCCACGGCGGCGAGCGCCTCCCGCAGCCGCTCCGCATACTGCTGGTCGTACACCGCCAGGCGGGGGTTGCAGCAGGCGAACGATAGAATGGTCAGGCGGAGCCTAACGGCCATACAGAACGCCTCCGACCTTGCGAAGGGCGTCCAGCCCGTAGATGTCGCTGTCGAAGAGGGGGACCTCGGCGCGGGGGATGTCCCTGAACCTTGTCCCGATATCATTCAAGTACCTTTCCTGGGTCGCCCTCCTTCTCTCCAGGAACGCGTTGCCCCTGATGGCGTCCTGGGGGATTATCTCGTTGACGATGAGCGCGCGCACCCGGATGCCGAACCCGCCCAGATCGGTCACCGCCCTCTCCGTCTCATCGATGGGGAGCTTTTCCGGCAGCAGGACCAGGTTGAACGACGACGTGTCCGTGTCCGACAGGGCCTTCACCGCGGCGTCGTACCTTGCCTTCTCCTGCTTCAGGTCGTCGATCATCCCCTCATCGTACACGAACCCCAGCACCTCCGACAGCTCCCTCCGGCTCTCTATCTGGTTGGAGATGTACCCGGACCAGTCGAAGGGCATTGACAGCTCCCTCAGCGTATGTCCGGTGGGAGCGGTGTCAAACACCACCTTGTCGTGCTCGGTGTCCCCCATGAAGCTGACGAACTGGTCGAAGGCGGCGATCTCCTCGGTGCAGGGGGTGCTCAGCAGCTCCGAGCCGAACATGGTGGAGAAGCCGTCCATCATAGTGTTCATGCGGCTCTGGAACATTCCCAGGGCCTTGCGGGGATTGATGCTCAGTCCGCACAGGTTCCTCTCCGTCCCGATGGGGGTGATCTCCGTCTCCCCGACCTCCTGCGCGAAGATCGACGACAGGCTGACGGTCGGGTCGGTCGCCACCACCAAAGTATTGTATCCGTGGTCGGAGAGCCATACCGCGGTGGCCGCCGCCATGGTGGTCTTGCCGACCCCGCCCTTTCCTCCGAAGAAGAGGAACTTCTTAGTCCTTACCAGTTCATCAAGACCGGGTCCCTGCATGTTCTACCTCTGCTGTAGTAGAGCGGCATGGACGATTAATCCTTGCCCCCGTTGTTGCATTTGCTCTCTTCGATTGTTAAGGACGCTTACGTCCATGGGATATCCTTTTCTGATATGTTCTCATTTATGGGGCGATGCAGCTGCTGGACAATGTCAAGATGGCGGTGGCCCGGCGCAAGCTGTCCTCCCGCAAGATCGAAGGGAGCGACGACGCGCTGGAGATATGGATACACAACAAGATCCGTGCGGAGTTCAAGGGGTCCAAGGAGTTCCGCGAGGCCATCGGGAGGGACGAGCTGGGCGAGATCAAGAACCAGGACGTTACAGAGTACCAGCTGCACAAGCTCCGCAAGATGCTAGAGTACGTGAGCGAGAACTCCTACCATTATCGCAAGGTGCTCAATGACGCTGGCATCAGGCCTTCGGACATCAGGACGATCAAGGACATGGGGAAGATCCCCGTCACCGACCCCTCGGAGCTGGCTGCCGAACCGTTCCAGTTCCTCTGCGCATCGCAGAGCAAGGTCATGCGGGCCTTCACCACCTCAGGAACGTCAGGGACCAGGAAGCGGCTGTTCTATACCAGGAACGATGTGCTGAACATCATCGACTCCATCGCCGCCGCCCTGAAGGCGCAGGGGATGACCGACGGCGATACCTTGCAGATCATGTTCCCCGCGGTGGCCGCCTGGGACCCCAGCCTCATGCTCGACGGGGCCTGCAAGATCGCCGGCTTCAGCTCCGTGGTGGCAAGCACGGCGGACGTGGACGAGCAGGTAAAGCTCATGAAGGAGAACCACACCACCATGATGATCGGGCTGACCTCCTTCATCTACCGCATCAGCGTCCTGGCCAAGGACAAGCACGACCTGCGCTCGATGGGGATAAAGGCGATCATCTGTTCCGCCGAGCCGCTGCCGGAGGCTATGCGCAGGGAGCTCATCTCCATCTGGGGGTGCAAGGTCGTCGCGCAGTACGGCATGACCGAGATGGGGCTGGCCAGCTCGATAGAGTGCGGGGCGTACGACGGCCTCCACGTCAACAACGCCGACTTCATCGTGGAGGTGGTGGACCCCGCCACCGGGAAGCAACTGGGAGAAAGAGAGGAGGGGGAGATGCTGTGGACGTCCCTGTCCATGGAGGGCACGCCCCTCATCCGCTACCGCACCAGGGACCTGAGCTGCATCATCGAGCCGCCGTGCAAATGCGGGTTCGGGACCGGCATCAAGATCGGCAAGATAATGGGCCGCATGGACGCCCAGACCAAGATAGGGTACGGCCAGAAGATCTACCCGCTGCTGTTCGACGAGGTGGTCCTGGCGGTCCCGGGAGTGCTGAGCTACGATCTGGTGCTGGACCGCGACGACTATCGCGACATACTCACCTTCCGGGTCGAGTTCAAGGGGGACAAGGAAGAGGGAAGGAAGAAGATCATCGCGGGGCTGGAGGGACTGGACGAGATCAAGGACGCCCGGCAGAACGACCTCATCGCTCCCCTGATGGTGGAGATGCTCGACGTGGGATGCGCCCCCTTCGAGCCCAAGCACCAGCCCATCATCGATCGGAGAGAGCAGTACGACGCGGACCGGTCCCCTGGCGAAAGGGCGGAGAGGCCGGCCGCGGCCTCGAACTGAGGCGCGCGGCGGAAGGACCGGCGATGAACAGGCGGGCCAGGGCCCGTCCTATCGCGTTTTTTACAAAATCGAGACATTCATGTAACGATTGTTAATAATAAATCCATGGCTTAACTAATGTTAATAACTATAGTTAATCGAAAAATAGCTGTGCCAGACATTGACACGCATCTCAACTAAACGTATGTTAAAACAGTACATCCGTGCGATGATTTATTAACCACCCGGATTGTTGAATTGCTAACAATAAATAATTAGGAGGATTCAATAAAATGTCGGATGACTTAGCCAAGAAAATAATGGACGTTGTGATCGGCGGGAAGATCAAGGAAGCAAAGCCCTTGGCGGAACAGGCGCTCGCCGCGGGAATGGACCCCCGCGAGATCATCTTCAACTACCTGAGCAGCGCCATGGCGACCGTCGGCCAGAAGTACGAGACCCGTCAGTACTTCCTGCCCCAGGTCCTGATGGCCGCCCAGACCATGTACCAGGTCCTGGACGTAGTGCTCCCGCAGCTGAAGGTCGACACCAACGCCGCCCAGCCCGGAAAGGTCGTTCTCAGCGTCATCGAGGGCGATGTCCACGACATCGGCAAGAACATCGTGAAGGCCATGCTGACCGGCGCCGGCCTCACCATCTACGACCTCGGCAAGGACGTGCCAATTAAGAAGATCATCGAGAAGGCCAAGGCCGAGAACGCCCAGATCATCGCCACCTCCACCCTAATGACCCCCACCCTGCCGGGCATGAAGGAGATCGAGAGGCAGCTGGCGGAGGAGAACCTGAAGGGGAAGGTGAAGACCATCATCGGCGGAGGCGCCACCTCGAAGGAGTTCGCCGACCAGATCGGAACGGCCTGGGCTCCCGACGCTGTCGAGTCCGTCAAGACCATCAGCGCACTTCTGAAGTAAGCTGACTCTGGCACACCCTAAATCCTTTCCTTTTCCTCCTTTTTTTCTCCAAACAGGGGTCTAGCGGCCCTCTTGATCGATCTTTTTCATCCGCATCGTCCTGGCCGCGCCGTCATTTAACTATTGACAAGTCTGGATATACCGACAATGATTAATAATGAATGAAATATGAGGTGTTCACGCAACGATATCGCCATATGTCAGAAAAAACCGCAACATCGTTGCAGGCATGAGCATGGACGAAATAGACCTGCGCATTCTAAAGATACTGAGGGACAACTCCCGGGAGAGCCTCGGCAACATCGCCAAGGAGCTGGGGGTGTCCAAGGCCACCATAAGCCGCAGGCTGGCCAAGATGGACGCCGACGGCTACATCTCGGGGTACACCATCGTCCTGAACCCCTCGAGGGTCGGGCTGATGAGGGGGATCATATCCCTCCAGGTGGCCGGCTCGGCGCTGAACTCGGTGATCGAGGAGCTGAGAAAAAGCCCCGAGATCGTGACGGTGGCGCGCGCCTTCGGGGACCACGCCCTGGTATGCGATGTCTACACCAGCAGCGTGGACGCACTCTACGGCCTCATCCAGGAGCGCATCCTGAAGATCCCCAACGTGCACAACGTGGAAGTGGACATCCTCATAGACAGCACTCCCATCAACCCGGACGCTCCCATGGACATCATAAGGTCCCGGCTGGCCCCGCCGAAGTGAGGGCGCGACCCTCACACGGTCGGCTCTCGTTCCTGAAGGTCCAGCCCGTCGATGCGCAGGGGCCGCTGCTCTTTCTTCTCCCCGCCGCCATGCCCGCGGGCGCCGGCGCCCGAGGCCTCGTCCATCCTGGTCAGGGTGGCCATGGCGATCTTCTTGGTGGCGTGGCTCCCGTACGACATGGCCCTGTCGGTGAGCGCAACCCCGTCGCCCGTCTTCTCCATGAGCCTCAGCAGCCGCAGCGCCCAGATGTAGCCGGTGACCTTGCGGTCCTCGGCCGACAGCGCCTTGATCTCCTGCCCTGACAGCTTGCCGTTGTACAGGCAGCGGGCGAACTTGGCGATGGAATAGCCCTTGACCTCAGAGTAGGCGTGCAGGGGAAGGACGCCCTTCTCCAGCTTGGACTCGTACTCGACCACGCCCGAGCAGTTCAGGGTGAACTTGTTGTTCACCATCCCCCAGGCCCGCGGGCCTATCCCCACGAAGTTGCTGTGCTCGTAGGGCCCCTCGTACTCCTCCGGCCTCTGGGAGAAGCTCCACAGGGTGCGGAGCTTGTACCCGTGGTCCCTCAGGAACGACACGATGGCGAGGTACTGGTCCTTCTCCGCTCGGGGGTCCTGGACCCACCCGCCGCTTTTCCCGCTCATCATGTCCATGGTCATGGGCGTGTACGGGAGGAGCATCAGCGGGTACACCGAGATGCCGTGGACGCCCAGTTCGCCGGCGGTCTTCAGGTCATCAAGTATCGAGCTCGTGGTCTGGCCCCGCAAAGAGAACATGAGGTCGATGTTGACGTAGTCGAACCCCGCGTCCATCACCGTCCTGAGGCTCTTCTCCAGCTTCTCTCTCTTCATCGCCCGGTTCAGGCTCGCCAGCATCCCTTCGTCGAACGTCTGCACCCCTACGCTGATCTGGTCGACCCCGGCGTCCCGGAGGTTCCTCACCACATCCGGGCTGAGATCGGTGGGCGAGGCTTCGATGGCCACCTTCCCCCGGGAGCCGAAGCGCTCCCCCACCATATCTACCAAGGTCCCGATCTCCCGGTGCATCAGGGACGGGGTCCCGCCGCTGACGTACACCCTGTCCACCTTGGGCCTCCCCAGGCTCTCGGCGTAAAGCTCGAGCTCGCGATCCACGCTGCGTAGGAACATCTGGGCGGCCTCGAGGCTGTACCGGTCGCCGGGCACCGCGCAGTAAGCGCACTTGAGGGCGCAGAACGGCACCCTGACGTTGAGGCCGACCCTCTCGACCTTGGTGTCCACAACACTGCTGGCATCGGTCACTTCGGAGAAAGAAATACTGGAGGCCACCTTGTCGGCCAGCCTGTCCACAAATCTCATCGTGAGGTCTAATGGCATGTTCTAACCTCTGATTTGCCCCGCTCATCGGCGCATTTCATATTTTACTCGATGGTACGGAATCAGATGGAACGGGCGATCGAGAGGCAATTTTACCCAAAAATGTGCAACAATGTTGCACATTAACAATATAAAGAACCTCTTATGCAACATTGTTACATAATTTCGCGACAAATGATTAAATAGGCGCAAATTCGGTGCCCTTTCAGGGATTCAATGGGCTACGAAGATTTGTTTCCGCCATACGACATGGAGTGGCACGGCAAAGCCACTAAGCGTTTTGCCAGCCCTTTTGTGGATAACCCACAAGATAGAATAGACGTCGACCCGATCATGCTGTCGCACGCCGCGGTATCATGTGGGTACACGATCAGGGACTTCTACGAGAAGCCGGAACTGGGCATACACTGCCTGGCATACATATACCAGCTGTACGACCTGCTGTCGGTGTCGCACTGGTTCTACTCGACCCCCTGGCTAAAGGAGTTCGGGTGCAATCTGATCCAGAAGGACACTTTGCCGCCAATCGTAGAGAAGCCTATCATCAGCGACCCCAGCGAAGTCGACAAGCTGGAGGTACCGTCCGAGGAGGACCTCAGGAAGGGGGTGACGTACCCGCAGTACCAGAGGCTGTACTCGTACGTCCAGAAGAACCTCCCCCAGACCTTTGTGCCGATCTCCTACGCCTTCGACCCGGTCGGCGAGGCCGCAGAAATGGTCGGCGTGGAGAACTTCGTCATGTGGACCTTCATGGAGCCGGACGCGGCCCACAAGCTGGTGGAGAAGTTCACCGACTGCGCCGCCAACGGCGCGCTGTGCACCGCCAAGGACTACGGCATGGCCATGCTCGTGGTCGGCTCGGTCCTTGCCAACAACGATATCTTCTCCGACGAGGCTGTGCGCGACTACTCCGTGGCCAACATGAGGCGCTACGTGAACAAGGTGTTCAGGGGCGGCGGCGGCCCGCAGATATTCTATCACTGCTGCGGCAACCACGATACCTCCTACAAGGAGTTCCAGAACCTTATCTGGTCCCCCTTCACGGTGTTCCATATCGGATACAAGGGAAAGGATGTCTTCCCCACCGAGCTGCTCAAGAAGGACTATGGGAACAAGGCCACCATCATGGGCTCGGTCGACACTAAGCTGATGATCAACCCCAACCCCAAGGCCGTCTATGACCAGTCCAAGGAGTCCATCATCGCCGGACGCGACAGCCCCCGCGGCTACATCCTAGGCTGCGCTTGCGAATGCCCGCCCTACACGCACCCGGGCAACTTCCTGGCCATGACCCAGGCTGCCAAGGACTTCGGTACCTACGGGAAATGGTGAGGTGAGAACATGGACGCAACATTTACTGATGAAGTCAAGGAGCTGCTGGGAAAGAGGGGCCTGAAGGAGGCGGACATCGCTGATGTCGTGAAGAACAACGGCGGGCGGATGCTCACCAACAACGGCAAGAACCTCGCCAAGAAGCGCGTGGGGGACGTGACCGTTTACGCCCTGTTCGACGACAAGGGAAAGGTCGAGTCGGCCTACTCCCACCGGATGCAGCTGAACGACATCGTGAAGACTACCGACGAGCCGGAGATGTCCGAGTGGACCTGCAAGCACTGCAACGAGCAGGCGCAGCAGGGCACCGCCAACATGACCTATATGGGCATCACCAGGTCCGGGCCCGCCATCGTCTGCCCGAAGTGCGGCGACTCATGGGTCGAGGAGTACCTCGCCACCAAGACCATCGCTGCCGCCGAAGGTCTGTTCGAGAAGAAGAAGGCATAAAATCACTTAGGCCGCGGGAGCGGCCGCTCTTATCTTATTTCTTTGCTTGTTGTGGGCGAGGCCACTTCGGGCAGAGCGCTCGATGATATAGCTTCATCACATTTATAGCAACGATCCGGTGGAACACATGGAAGAGAAGATTGGCGAAACGGAGAGCCTGTGCCCGGAATGTTTGAAGGTCATTCCGGCAATGAAGATCGCCGAGAACGATAACATCTACCTGGAGAAGACCTGCCCCGAGCACGGTCATTTCAAGGTGCTCATCTGGCGCGGGGTCGAGGACTACAAGTCGCTCAAGCAGTACGCCTGCGTCCCCTCCAAGCCGGAGAAGGTGGCGGTGAAGGGCAAGGTGCGCTGCCCGCTGGACTGCGGACTGTGCGAAGAGCATTCGCAGCACACCTGCCTGGTGGTCCTGGAGGTCACCGGCGACTGCAACCTCAAGTGCCCCATATGCTTCGCCAGCGCTTCTGAGGGGCCCAGGTACAACCCCTCCATGGAGCAGATCGAGGGCATGTACCGGACCGCTCTGGAGCATGTTCACCATCCCATCTGCATACAGCTGAGCGGCGGCGAGCCCACCGTCCGCGAGGACCTGCCGGACATCGTCCGCCTGGGCAAGAGCATGGGCATCGACTACATCGAAGTGAACACCAACGGGGTGCGGTTCGCCCAGGACATCGAGTTCCTCCGGAGGTGCAAGGAGGCCGGCGTCGACTCGCTGTACTTCTCGTTCGACGGGCTGACCGCCGAGGTGTACCGGAAGACCTGCGGACGGGACCTGCTGTCCCTCAAGGTCCAGGCCATAGAGAACTGCAAGGAGGTGGGCATGGGCGTCACCCTGGTCACGGTGGTATCGCCGGATATCAACATGGACCAGATCGGGGAGATCATCAACTTCGCCAAGAGGAACGTGCCCACCGTAAAGGGCATACACTTCCAGCCCCTCGCGTACTTCGGCCGCTATCCCATCATACCGACCGACGCGAACAGGACGGTGCTGCCAGACCTCCTCAAGGAGATAGAGAGGCAGACCAACCGCGAGCTCACCGTGGACAATTTCATACCGACGTCATGCACCAACGTCCACTGCGACGTGAAGTCAATGTCGGTAATCATGGAGGACGGCTCCCTCTTCCCCCTGACGCACCGCGCCATGGGGCCGCCCAAGGACACCTGCTGCGTCGCGGCGAAAACGAGGCAGGAGATCAGCGACCTGTGGAGGTACATCGACGAGAGCGTGGGAGGCGACACGAAGGAGGAGAAGGGGACCTGGGACGAGTTCATCCAGAGGGCCAAGACCTCCTACCTGACGATATCGTCGATGCCGTTCCAGGACGTGTGGAACGTGGAGACGGAGCGGCTGAGGGGCTGCTGCATCCACGCCGTGACCCCTGACGGCAAGCTGATCCCGTTCTGCCTGTACAACATCAACAGCGTGCACGGGAACACCCTGTACCGCCAGGAGGTCCTGAGAAAGTACGGCATCCCCCGGGCCGCCTCCAGCGGCTGATCTTGGAGAGTTCCCGATATCATCTGGGGAATTATGTTGCTCGGCGCCTCCTGCGAACGGCCATGCCCTCATCGTTAATGTGCCAGGGTGCGGCCATTGGTCGGCTGCAGGGCGCCCTCCGCCGATCCCGATACCCCGCGAGATGCTGGCAATGAGATAGATTTATATATTTGACATAAACTATCCCGCGATTCATAATTACGTTTGTAAATATAGTTTAGAAGGTAGAAAAATGCAAAAAATAAAATTATTGCCATTGATATTATCGCTTTTGCTGATCGTTGGGATCGTCCCGGCGACCGTTTCCGCAGATGACCCGGGTGAGCTATGGGTGAACGGCGTGAACATCATAGCCGCGCAGGACAACATCGTGGCCTGCGGACCGGGAACGGCCACTTATGACGCAGGAACAAAAACGCTTACCCTGAATGGCGCGACCATTGGCACCGGCCATAACGGCGTAGGCATTTCGGCCGATGGCCATTTTGCGGACCATGAGATCACCATAGTGATTATCGGGGCGAACTCCATCGTCAATGGTGCGACCCCTGAGATATCCAGCGGGATCTACACCATGGGACTGCTTTCCATCAAAGGTCCCGGCAGCATTAGCATCGATGTCAAAGAACGGGAGGGCTCCGGTGTGCTCGGGATCTACGGCTTCAAGGGCTGCAATATTTCCGATGCGACCGTTTCCTTAACGGCAGGGGCCGCTACCACAGGGTTTTCTGTAGCCATTGATTCCAACGGGGTGGACGGATATTTCAAATGCAGCAATGCCACCATCAGTACGTCTGGATATGTCAATAACATCAACGTGCCGAGCGGGCACGTCGATATCGATGACAGCAGGATCATGATAGCAAATGGTGTAAGGGGAATAAATGGCGGCACCGAAATTGATGGCTTCAAAATCAAGAACAGCGAGATCAGCTGTTCCGTATCCGGGGAGTTGTCAGATTCCCCGGTAGCTATAGCCAATGGGTACAATATCCTGATCAACAGCTCCAAACTGACATTATCGAGCACATCATCGAACGCTATTTTCACAGGGGCTTCGCTGATCATCGAAAACTGTTCCGGGATCGACGCCACCGGCTTTTATCCCGCCCTATATGGCGAAATCTCCATTTCCATCAACAATAGCAAAGTGAAGGCCGTCAGTACGGGAGATTCTGCGATCTTTACCCGCGGTGCGCTTGCAATAACCGGCGGGTCTGACATCAACGCGACCGCGAGATGGTGCGGCATGCAATCACATGGCGCCATGACCATCAGCGACAGCTGTGTGGAAGCGGTAAGCACCGAGGACATCGGTATCTTCTCCAGAGATTCCATAGGCATCGATGGAAGCAAGGTGCATGCAAAAGGCGGCGAAAGCTTCGCGGCAATGGCGGCAAGGATGGTGCGAAGCGCCGATGAAGCGGCCGGGTCCATCATTTCGTACGATGGCCTTGTGGAGCTGAATGGCGGCAAGACCGCTTTCGGCGACTGGTTCCAGCATAGCAGCAGTGGCGAGACCAGAAGCTGGACGTCCCTGATCCCGGAGGATGCGACAGGGCTTGAGGTAAATGAGACCGGTGCGATGACCAACGCGCTAAATGAAATATGGCTGGGGGAGAACCTCTGTGCGTTCGGTCATCATTACGATGAGGACTTTACCGTGGACGTGCCGGCCACCTGTACAACGGACGGCTCCAAGTCCAAGCATTGCTCTCACTGCGACGCAAGGACGGAAGAGACCGTCATTCCGGCAACCGGGCATACCGCGAGCGACTGGATCGTTGACAAGGAGGCCACTTATGAAGAAGCGGGATCGCGCCACAAAGAATGCACTGTCTGCGGGGCGGTCTTGGAAACGGAAACTATCGCAAAGCTTGTAAAGGCGGACGACTCCCAGCCGGATGACGGCAGCGCCTATTGGATCGGGGCGTTGCTGTGCGGGATAGCGGCGGTAGGCGTGGTCGCGTTCATCATTTTCAGAAGAAAGGGATGATGCCGATACGAACTAGCCGTGTTCGAACAAACCCCTCGCACGGATGCGGGGGGCCTTTTCTTTCATTTTCATGGGCTCAGATATGACCAGGGTCCGCGTCCTCCAGAGACTGCGTGAAGGGTCTGATCCAGCTGGCTGCAAAAGGAAAGAGGGACGCCGGGCCTGCCGATCGGGCGCAGAGGACCGGAGCGTTCGCATCGGCAGATATCAGGCGAACAGTTGCAGCATTGGTGAAGCTCTACCGATCTAGAAGCCGATGATGCAGAGCCTGCGAGGGCTCACCCACAGATACAGGCGATCGAGATCGATAGCTTCAGGGCACCATGCAATTGACTCTAGATAGCATAGATGCCCGCCAACAATATGAGAGAAGAAGGAGGCCCAGTTTCACACTGGCCTTGTAGTCTCCTAGGGAACGGGGCGGGGGCCCGGCCTACCGGGTCCCCTTCTTGCCCACGCTTCTGTTGTAGTTGCCCACGATGTTGTTCATGTATACGGACAGCTCTCTCTCCCTCTCCTTGCCGTTGACCAGGGTACCGCTGATGGGGAACTCGTGGTCGCACCGCAAGCATCTCGCCAGGTTGCAGCCGAACGCGCCCTTCTTGCATCCCCGGCAGGCGATCGCCCTGGACTGGAAAAGGCTGAACTCTAGCCCGCAATGGGGGCACGTCATCTTCTGAGTAGTCTTCATGAGGTTGGGAGTGACCCCGATCCTCTGCATTTCCGGCGTTAGTACCATCTGATCCCTCCAGGCTGTCCATTTTCGATTGCCTATCCCCCTAATAAGGTTTTGTCAGAATAGTACTGCGAACAGATCGGAGCGGCCCGCTGCCTGGGGAATCCAGTGTATCGATTGTTAACGCTCCTACATGCGCGGATAACCTATTTCTATGGTCCGATGCGGTCGGCGAAATGGACCAGAGGGTCGTGGACAGGATGATACCGTTACCCGTAGGCTCACCGGCCCCCGATTTCGTCTTGATCGAACCGACCGGGCGCCGCGCCCTCATGAGCGAGATGATGGGGCGGAAGGGGATACTCCTGGTATTCTATCCCTCCGACTGGGGCCTGGTGTGCCACTGGCAGATGGTGGCCCTCCGGGACATGCAGTCCGATCTCGAGGAGGCGGGCTACACGCTCATGGGCGTCAGCTTCAACGACCTCGTGTCCCATGGACTGTGGGCCGAGAGGCTGAAGCTCCGCTTCCCCCTGATGAGCGATCGAGATCTGGCGGTCACCAAGGCCTACGGCGTCTATGACGACAACGAGGAGAGCTACAACAAGGGCCGCCCCCTGCGTGGGCTCTTCATGGTGAGCAGGGAGATGATCATCACCTGGTCGTGGGTCACCGAGAACCTCTGGATAGAGCCCGACTACGACGGTCTCCTGAGGATCGCCAGGGAGTCGAGCGAGCCTGGCCCTGGGTGAGCTGATTTTTTCAAGGACGATCTCGACCGGGCTGCGCAGGTGAACCCGAGATCGAGCTGGAGGATGCGCCGTATCGCGAGGGGGCGCAGGCAAAGTGCACCGAGCGGGCCAAGAGGTACGGGAACGACGTCACTGCCATGCCCTCCGGTCCCGGCAGCGTCATCAAGAGCGCAACATGCTGAACGATCACTTCGAGGGATGCAAGTACAGTGCTCAGCACATGAAGCCGGGATGCGCAGGCCGACGATATCAGAAGAATTCCTATGAATTCCATATTTGAATCATGTCATAATAATGGGGATTTTTCGTGAAGCGCCGTGAAAAAGTCGTAAAGTTTATAGGCCGAAATATAGTTATTCGCCCTTAGAAATAGAGGAGCCAACACCATGAAGGGAGACCCAAAGCTGATCGACACCTTGAATTCCTTGCTCGCTGACGAGCTGACCGCGATCAACCAGTACATCGTCCACGCGGAGATGTGCGAGGACTGGGGCTTCGGCAAGTTGCACCACAGCTTTGAAAAGCGGGCTATCGACGAGATGAAGCACGCTGAGAAGCTTATCGGAAGGATCCTCTTCCTCGAGGGCACGCCCATCGTGACCAAGCTGAGGGACATACACATCGGCAGCGAGGTTCCCAAGCAGGTGGAGAACGACCGCGTTTCCGAGATGGGCGCGATCAAGGCCTACAATGAGGCCATCATACTCGCGGGCGAGCTGAAGGATTACGCCACCCGGGACATCCTTGTGCAGATCCTCAACGACGAGGACCGCCACATGGACGAGATCGAGGAGCTGCAGGACCAGATGGAGCACATGACGATCCCCGTCTTCCTGTCGACCCAGGTGGAATAAGCGCATTCCCGCGTTCCCGATCTGAACTGACGCCGAGCCTGTCGGATGGATCGGGGACGCGCGACTTCTTTAATCCCCCGGCGCGACAGGGGATTTTCTCTATTGAAAACTGCTCTACCGGTCAAACCGGTGCCGGGGCGGATGTTCCTGTCGGGCCTCATCGTGGGCGCCTGCGTCCTGCTGTTCGGCCTGCTCAGCCGGTCGTCACCGATGCGGATACTTTGTTTGTCCTGAACTTCCTGGCAGCACTAATCGCGGTGCAGGCCTTTAGCCTCAACTCTCCGCTTGAGCGCCTGGTTCATCTGGTAGTATCCTTTCTCCGTATCCTTGATCATGCGGGTCATGAAGAGAGTCATGGGTCCCCGGAACCTCTCCCGCTGCCGGAAGCGCGTTCCTCCTCCGGGCAGCGACTCGAGAAGGAAGGCATGGTCACCACGGTACATCACCCAAAGGAAGCTCCCGCCCCAAATGATCTCTTCGCAGGGCCGCACGACGAAGACCTCGGGCTTGAACTCCATGGGCTTCCTTCCGGGAGGGACGACCTTGATGAGGATGCGCTCTCCGACCACAAGAGATCCATCGACCGACGGGATGAAGGGATTCCATTCCCTCCACGAGGGGAAGTCAAGGAGCACCTCCCACACTTGCTGAGGCGGCGCTTCGATATCAATATAGGTCTCTAGAACGCGCGACAGAAAGGCCGAGGATAAGCTTCCACCGAAATTGTCGTTGGATGTGGTTTGCTCTGAGGGCATTGTTTCCACATGCTCGTTCCTCAATATGTGCCTGGTGCATGCCCCTAGATCCGTTGTAGCCCTTGGAGATAGAAACCCTTTTAGCCTAGAGCGCGCTAAAAAGCACAGACAAAATAAGGGGCCAATATGTATTATTCAACAACTTACCCATCACCCATAGGCACAATTACGCTTGCATGTGATGGCAACAATCTTGTCGGATTATGGCTTGAAGGACAAAGATATCATGGGAAGACCATGCCTGAAGAAATAGTAGAGAAAAACGACATGCCGATATTTGACGCCGCAAAAAGATGGCTGGACAGGTATTTTGCAGGCGAGAGACCCACTATTTCTGAATTGCCGTTAGCCCCCAGGGGCAGCGAATTTCGTCAAGGGGTATGGGACATTTTATGCGAGATACCGTATGGCGAGGTCATCACCTACGGCGACATCGCAAAAAAGATGGCCGTAAAAATGAACAAAAAGAGAATGTCCAGCCAAGCAGTGGGTGGGGCTGTTGGACATAATCCTATCTCCATTATAATCCCATGTCACCGGGTGGTGGGGTCAAACGGCAGCCTGACCGGTTATGGTGGGGGCATTGGAACGAAAATAAAATTGCTTGAGCTGGAGCGTGTCGACATGTCCTCTTTATTTGTGCCTAAGAAGGGTACTGCGCTCTAAGCCTGAGCAGACAGAAGGGGTGATGTTTCTCACATCATCGGGGACGTGCGAGTGCCCGAGCTGGCGCCCTAGATCCCGATCGGAGGAGAATTGCATCGGGCATCAAACTTTTTTTCGGCTCCTAGTTCGGAGAACATTCGTTCAAATGTGTAGATCAGAAGTAGTCTGGACGCTATTGGATTGTAAGATAGTGCCCCTTGAGAGATTTTGTCCAACGCCTTCCTATGGCTCGTATCGTGAGCTGCCTACGGACAGTAACACATTTTTCTTATTCGATGGACTCAGCCGGTGACCGCCCATCTAGTTAACAAATCCACAAAGGGCATTATGCCGCAAGTAGTTGGGTATCAGCAGCGACTAGGACCTTAGGAGAACAGGAGGGGGAAATCAAGTGAAAATTCTCATTTATGGAGCGGGGGTCATAGGCAGCATCTTTGCTGCAAAGCTCAGCCTTTCGGGTCAGGATATAACGGTTCTAGCCCGAGGAAAGCGCCTACAGGAAATAAGGGATGCGGGAATCGTGCTCCGTAGCCCAGAAACACGTAAGGAAGAGGTTGTACGGGTAAAGACCATCGAGAGCCTCCCTCCCGGCGAAAAATATGACTATATCCTCCTCGCGATGCAAAGGACACAGGTAGATGCAGTTCTGGAACACCTGTCTCAGAATAGCACCGAAAACATCGTGTTCATCGTCAACACCGCCGCAGGCTATGACGAGTGGAAAAACGCTGTCGGCACGGAACGCCTGTTGATCGGCTTCCCCTCCGCGGGCGGGGAACGAAACGACGGTGTCGTCAGCTATTTCATTGGCAGGGGCCTGGTGAGGATGTTCCAGACGACAACCTTCGGTGAGATCTCCGGAGAAAGGACTGGGAGGGTTGATGACCTTATCGAGATTTTCAACCTCGCGGGCATTCCATCCGTGTTCTGTTCTGATATGGACGCATGGCAGAAAACGCATGTATCTTTAGTCACGTGCATAGCAAACGCGCTGTATGGCCATGACTGCGACAACAGGAAACTTGCCGCCTCCTGGAGCGATGTTGAGGAGATGGTGCTCGGCATCAAAGAAGGGTTTATCGTGCTAAGAAAGCTCGGTATCCGACCGACACCGAGGAAACTGATTTTTTTCAGGCTTCCCACTTGTGTTCTGACGGCATTTTTCAAGATAATCATGGGCACTAAGATCGCGGAGATCACTATGGCAAAGCACTGCATGGTGGCGAAAACGGAGATGATCGCCCTACAGGGTGAATTTGACCAGCTTATAGAAAAGAGCGGAGTGAAAACACCACATATCGATCTCTTGAGAAGTAATCTGGCAAAGCCGACCCCAGGGGAAAAAGCATCACACAAGTAAGAAAGCCTGTTGCGGGATCATCGGTTTATGAGGCGTGGAATGAACGGACGTAACGAAAGGGCAGCGCATCAAGAAGGCTATAGCCGGAGCCATACTCAATTGGCCTTTTGAACTTGCTCAAGCTACAACGAAGGCACGTTGATACGCCGGCGTCAACGCGTCGTTCAATATGGCGATGGTTGTACCCCTCGCAGAGGAATACGACGTTGCTCGATTTCAGCAAGACGGGGGGATTGTTGCAAGGGCCGCATTGATATGCCAAGAGGCTTCGGCATAAACGATGGCAACCTTAGAATCCTACGAACAAGAGCGGGAGTGTCAAATCCCCAGATGCGAGCTTTTTAGCATCATCTTAACTCGGGCCTCATAAGGGAAAGATGCAAAAGGGCAGAAACGCGCGTTGAGCATAATTTGCTGATTCAAAGCGCCAATTTATATACATGAGCGACCTGAGTGGCCTGTCGCAAGGATTCGTAAGGATTTTTGAGATAATATCAAAACAGTAGGTAATTAGTAATGTACGGAAACAAGAGAGAAGGCGGCTACAGCCGCGAACCGCGCGAAATGCATGACGTAAAGTGCTCCGACTGTGGAGCCCAGACCCAGGTACCTTTCAAGCCGACCGAGGGAAGGCCGGTATACTGCAGGGACTGCTTCCAGAAGCACAAGCCCAGGGACAGGTTCTAAACCTGTCCTTTTTTTTCTTTTTCTAGTGATCTGAGTGTTTAAACTCTTCATTTAGATAGTCTGTATAGATGATCAAGCATCTGGTCAGAGTGAACTCACTTGCCACATATGATGTTGGAATGTTCGAACCAATATCATCGTGCCGGAGTTCAGCTCGATTTTTCGATAAGGGAGCGAATGGTACGTTAGGGGTAATCTAAAGGTTATTGAATTAAAATGAAAGTCAGGCATTTAGGTGATTGGGCTGATGTTCGGAAGATGGGAGGTAACGCGCCCAATTAACAAACAGACGACATTATGCGAGCGTTCTATCGCTCAGATTTTCAGCGACCCCTCAGAAACCCTAATTAATGGCCTCGACCATGAAGAAACTGAGCTCAGCATTCCAAAACAAGATGAGGATGCTGGCCAGTGCTCACCAGGTGTTGCCGTGAAAGGCTTTTTCCCTACCCCGGAGAAGACGGTCGACCAAATGGTCGAATCCTTATTCGCTGGACGCATTCCATGCGCCGAAAGCACCGTTCTGGACCCCGGGTGCGGCGAGGGAGCGTTCATAGGGGGCATCATCAGGTGGTGCGAGAGGAACGACGTCCCCAACCCGCGCATCTCAGGGGTGGACTCCGATCCCCGCCGCGTCGAGGCGGCGAAGAAGCGCTACGGGCACTGCCCGGGCGTCAGGATCGCGCTGCGCGACTTCCTGATGGAAGAGAACGAGCGATACGACTATATCATCGGCAACCCCCCGTATGTGCCGATCACTCAACTGTCCGAATCGGAGAAGGCTGCGTACCGGGGCAAGTACCGCACCGCCATCCAGCGCTTCGACCTGTACCTCCTGTTCTTCGAGGAGGCATTGAACAATCTCAACAAGGGCGGCCGGCTGGTTTTCATCACCCCCGAGAAGTTCATCTATGTCGACACCGCCGCCCCTCTGCGAAAGATCCTGACCAAGATGAACGTCGAGGAGCTCCGCATGGTCTCAGAGGAGACCTTCGGCGACTTGGTGGCGTACCCAACGATTTCGACGGTGACAAAAAGTGAGAATGAGCACCACACCCGGGTCGTTCACCGCGACGGGTCTGAGCGCACCGTTGACCTTCCGTCAGATGGCGGTTCCTGGCTGCCCGTCATGAACGGTCATTTCCATCATGTATCAGCTGCTGTCCTTGCAGATGTATGCGTGAGGATCAGCTGCGGTGTGGCTACGGGAGCGGATTCCATCTATGTACTGGAAACATCGCACCTTCCCGACGAACTCACCGGGTTCGCCCATCCCACGGTGGCGGGGAGGCAGATCGATTCCCGCAAGGGCACCATGACCCTCCAGGATTGCATGCTTGTTCCCTATGAGCGGAGTGGCAAGCTGATGAAAGAGACCGAGCTAGGCGCCCTCAAGGCATACCTGAAGGAGCCGGAGAGGCAGAATCGCTTGAAGGCCCGCACCTGTGTCAAGAGGAGGGCTTGGTACGCATTCCATGAGAACCCTCCTATGACCGAACTACTCCAGCCCAAGATCCTGTGCAAGGACATCGGCGAGGTGCCTACATTCGTCATTGACCGCAAGGGCGACCTGATACCGCGACACACGGTCTATTACATCATCCCTAAGGACCCCAGCAAGATGGAGGAGCTAACCAGTTACCTCAACGGACCGGTCGCTCGGGAGTGGCTCACGGCGAATTGCCAGCGGGCCGCCAACGGGTTCCTCAGGGTGCAAAGTCAGGTCCTCAAGAAGTTGCCTGTCCCCGCCGAGCTCGCGCCTAAATCTGAGGGCAATGGTGGATTCTTTTGAATTTATTACCCAACGCCAATCTTTTTAGTGTTTTATCCTAATCACCCAGAGGAACCGGGATGACGACACCTTTCGACGAAGCCATCGAGTGGATAAAGACTGAAGGTTATCACAATCATCGCAAGGACGCTCATTCCAATATCGTCAGCAATGGGATTTTCAGGGACCTCCAAGCCCGCTGTCCTCGCCTGAAAGAGGACGTCGAGACTGGAAAGGTCCAATGCTGGTTGAACATCCCCGCTCCCGGGGGACGCCACCGGGAGATAGACATGTTCATCGGCGAGCCGGACGCCTCTGGAAAGCCGGACCTGGCCCGGGCTCGAATCTGTGTGGAGAACAAGTCCGTCCTCACGGCACATCGTAATGTGGATGCTAGATACGATGATCTCGATGAAACAGTCAAAGCAATCCAGAGCGCCAGTCGTGAGGCGATATGCTGCGCGACTGTACTCGTGGGGGTCGCCGGCAGGTACCTCAATATCCCTGATGGTGTCAAAAAGGTCGCCGGTGAGGTTGTCTTCGAATCCTCCATACGTTCCAGACTCTCCAAGGGCGACGGGAGGCTATGGGACGAGTTCCACCATGCTGTCAGCACTAACAGGGTCAAGGACCCTGAGAGGACCATCAAGAAGTTCAGGGGCCTTCCTGTTCGCAGTCCTGGCGATGCTAAGGACATCGGATATGATTTCATAATCCTGGTACCGGTCTCTGTAGACAATGTGAATCCACCCGAGCTGCCGAGACCGAATAGCCTGGGGATTGACGTGGACGCCGAATATGATGCCATGCTGAACAGACTATCGGCGGAATACGATAGCAGGTGGTCTTGATTCTTTTTTTCTAGACAATAAATAACCTAGCAAAGATAATTTAGAGATGCGGATATTTAATAGGCATAAAAACCGATGCGTTTTTTAATGCCCTCTGAGAAGATAGCGAAAAAAGATAAAGAAAAAGGGTGGGAAACGGCCTGCAGAAATAACCATTCCTAGAGAGACCTTAGAGAAGGCCCTCAGGGTGGCAAAAGCTATAGATGAATCAAACGCTGGTCGCCCATTCGATATTATGCTAAGGCAATAGACATGACGCCCCAGAGTGGTGCATTTAGGCAACTATTGTCATCCTCCATAAGATATGGTCTCACAAATGGGTCCGAGAAAGCTGAAAAAGTATCGCTTACTGAATTAGGTGCTTCGATCGTAGCGCCTACAAAGGAGGGCGAAGTAAAGTCATGCCAATACAAGGCATTAACAACTCCTGTAATCTTCAATAAAATTTTAACGTTTTACGACTCCAAGAAAATCCCGTCCGAGAACATCTTAAAAAATACACTCAGACGTGAATTTGGAATAATACCTGAGGATGTTGATGCCTGCTATAAGGTCCTCATGACCAACATCAAGTATTTAGGATTAATAGAATCCATAAAAGGATCAGATTACTTGCAACTTAAAAAGATAAAAGAAGTGGTCGACGACGAAGTTGAATCACCTTCATCTGAGGGTGACCTAGAGGATTGTGGAGAATCTAATAGAATCGAGGTAACAGATGAGTCAGAATGTAAGGTTAATCCAATTACTACCAAACCGAAGCAGATATTTGTTGCACACGGGAAGAACAAGAAACCTCTTGAACAACTGAAATCAATTCTATCACAATTTAAGGTTCCTTACAAAGTAGCTGTCGACGAGCCGCATAATGGCAGACCAATCAGTGATAAAGTAGCCCAGTTGATGAAAGAATGTAGCTCAGGAATTTTTATTTTTACTGCAGATGAAGAAACAACGGGTTCCCAAAACATCAAGGTACTAAGGCCAAGTGACAATGTAGTATTTGAGTTGGGGGCTGGAATCGTTTTATATTCAGATAAAATTGTTATTCTGAGGGAAGAGGGAGTTTCTTTCGGTAGTGACTTTACAGGATATGGCTACATTACTTTCGAAAAAGATAAGCTGGACGCAAAGGCATTTGAATTGATGAAGGAATTGATAAGTCTTGGATTCCTCCAAGTTACTCCCACTTAGTCTGATGTGCCAATTTGCATATTGGGGCCCATCATGGGTATATCGAAGAACACATTTCCAAGAACAACAAGCCAGTAAAAGAGTCAGAATACGGGAGTGTCCAATCGGTGCGTTCTGAAGAAGTAATCAAGGTTTTAAATGATATTGGTGAAGAGCCAAAGGGAGATTCAAAGAAAACGGAACAATGGGAAAAGCTAGACGACATCTATCTGTTTTTATCTAAATCGATGGCAGGAGATATTCCAGTTTACGTGAATGGGCAATTTGGCGATACTTCAGCTTTCATCTATCCAATTTTGGTCCCTAGAACCAGCATTATAAATGATTATGTAAAAGAGATTAACCAATGGAATTTTGATTGCAACCATAGTTGGGGGTATGGTTTTCAAGCTGATCCTGAACGTCACGTAACCATTTTTCCGCCACTATGGCATACTGGAAGTACAATACTAAACGGTGGGGAACCATTAGTGTTCCATCGTCATTTTGAGGGGCATGTGAAAAATTCCTATATCGAATTACATCAAAAATTTGCGCAGCTCCTCGAAATACATTGGATAGAAAGGAGGCAGGCGTATTGCAGATTCGACGAGAATGGAGAATATGAAAATTCTTTTAGCATCATTGAGAAGCCAAATCAGTGGTGTTGCACTTTAAAAAAGGAAGATTTAGAGTTTATTTTATTCTTGACAGACTGTGTCCTTATCCGAGTGTTTGCTTTTTCAAGGGCAAGGGATATATACAATTTTCCCCCCGATGGCCAAGTGGAGGAACACCAACTAAATGATGACGCAAGGGGGATATTTGGGCATACTAAGATAAAACGCGACTCTGCCAATGCATTTATAAGATCATGGCTTCGAGGATTTCAGATAATCCACATTACTGAATCAATTGATAAACTAACCGCAATGGCTAATGGAGATAGAGCATTTCAGAGGCAATATGCGACATTCATAGCGGATGATTTTAAGCATAGGAGGGTGCATGAAATTTCATGCAATCCGGATGAACTCGATAGTAATCACGTCGACACAGGAAAGCCGTTTGCTACCTCACCAGCTTTTTTTAGACCTGAGGTATTGTCGAAGTATCAACAGAATCCCGACAAGTACCATTTAGGATTGGACTCAATCCAATGTAGGGGCGCATGGTATCTAAGAAGGTATGATGTGAACGAGCAGGGACAAGTAAACGCATTGCTTTGTGATTTAGCTGTTTTGCCGTACAATGAACAATTATACTGGAAATCCGCAAATGAGGCACCAAACGGAACAATATCTGAGCGCTCGCTCACTCAGGATTTCCAAGGGGAATTTTTTCATGGGTATGACCCCTTACATTCTCTCATCCAAATCCTTAATAAATTTCCATTGGCTAGAATCGGTGGGCATGAAGTACCGATATGGAAATTTCATGGTGAAATCGCAAACCGAAAGACAAGTCGATTGAGCTATGTTGTCACTGATTCATCAAAAGAATGGACTTACCAGATTATCGAACTCGCTACAATCCTAAATGACGGCCTATGCATGGACTCAATAACACGAATAAGTAAAGAGCTGAATGTATATGATAAGGAGCTTCGCTCAATTAAGGCTTTAGAAAAATGTCTCGAAACAAGGAAAATTGATGAATCACAAATACGACTGATTATCGACCCACTTTATTCGCTACAAAGAATGAGAAATAAACAATCCGCTCATGGCGAGGAGAAAGCACCAGATGGCAACCTATGTGATTTATATAAAAAGATACTGGAAGATTGTGATAAAGCTATGCGTGCTCTAGCTAATATTATTAATCAAGGCTCTTTAAATATCCTAAATTAGCACAACTCAAGCCATAAAATAAATTAGATATTTATACTCAGATTTAAATTCCCGCTGATTGAGCGTAAAACCCCGACTACTAGCTGATGATTATTACATCCCCCAGAACTTGTCAGTCTTCCTCTTGATCTCGATGGTCTCGTCGAGCACCATCTTGTCGTCGGGGTTGAGGTCCATGCCCTGCATCTCCTTGAGAGAGGTCTCCCTCAGGTCGACGTACAGTATGTCCTCCACATTGATCTGCCGTCCCACCGTCGGCCCCTCGATGGCCACCGCCACCTCGGCACCCTGGATGGACTCCTTGACCACATCCTCGCCCGTGCGGATGGAGCGGATCTTCCCGACGTCTTGACCATCGATATTCAGCAGGGTCTGCCCCGGGCGGATGCGGCCGGCCAGCACGCGCACGCCCACGATGGCGGGCTTCGAAACGCGGAACACGCAGTTCGGCAGCAGCCTGACCTTCCCGGGGAAGGCGTATTCGGCCCTCTTCTCTAGGTCCAGGCGCCTCTTCTCATCCTCCACCCACTTCTGGTAATCCTCTATCAGCCGGTACACCACGTCGTTGGTGAAGACTTTGATGTTGGAGTAGTTCGGGAGAGCGTCCTTGGCGTCCGGGAGCATGTCCACATTGAACCCCAGGATGACGCGGTGCACCGCCTGCCCGTAGGCCGCGGTGTCGATGATGTCCTTCCTCGATATGTTCCCGGTGTCGTACTTGCGTATCGGTATCTCCGCGTTCTTGCACTCGTACGCCAGCGCCTCCAGGGAGCCGATGGCGTCGGCCTTGATGTACACCCCTTCCTCGACGGCGTCGATGTGCACCTTGGTCTCCTCGGCCACTTCTTCCAGCGCCTCGTCCGCGTTCGCTCCCGCGGCGCGCAGGGGGCCGCCGGACACCACCCCGTCCAGGCTTTGGCACATCAGCTTCACGCCGATGGCGGCGGTGACCTCGGGGACCGAGTCGAAGCGGTCCTTGGGATCGCGGATCTCGTCCAGCGGCTTGGGCCGGAGGATCGCCTTCACCTTGGTGGTGAGCGGCTTTCCCTTCGTTCCGAGGACCACGGTGTCACCCTTGTGCAGCGTGCCGGCGTACAGGATTATGTCCGCGGTGGCCCCCAGTCCCCTCTCCTCCTTGATCTCCAGCACCACCCCGCGGGCGGCGCCCTCCTCCTTCACCAGCTGCTGCTCCAGGAACCTCTGGGCCAGCCCGATGAGCACCAGGAGAAGGTCCGGAAGGCCGACCCCGTTGCGGGCGGACATGGGCACGATGGCGATGGCCTTGGTGAAATCATCGATGCGGTCATAGCGGTCGGCGGTGAGCCCCTTCTCGTAAAGGTCGCCCACCACCTTGTACAGCTTCTCCTCCAGCTTGGCCTGCACCGCCTCGGGCTGCTCCTTCAGGCTCAGTACGAAGGGCTTGTCCGGCTGCACGATCCAGCCGTCGATGAGGTCGATCTTGTTGAGCGCGATGATGAACGGCGTCTTGAACCGCCGGAGGATGTTGATCGACTCCATGGTCTGCGGCTTGATGCCCTCGTTGATGTCGATGACCAGGACAGCGATGTCGGCGAGGGAGCCCCCGCGGGCGCGGAGGGACGTGAAGGACTGGTGACCGGGAGTATCGATGAACAGGAGGCCGGGCACGTTGAACTTGCGCGTGCCGATGAGGGGCTTGCACACCTTGTAGATGTGATCGATGGGTACCTCGGTCGCGCCGATGTGCTGCGTGATCAGGCCGGCCTCCCTCTGCACCACGGCGGTGCCGCGTATGCGGTCGAGAAGAGTGGTCTTGCCATGGTCTACGTGCCCGAGCACGCTCACGATCGGTTGCCTGGTAGCCATGGGACTTCCGATATGGGAATCGATATTAGTATCTTTCCCAGCCCCCAGAGAGCAAGCTTTTGCGGACCTGCCCCGAGGACCGGCGCAACCTTTATTATGTGATGTATAGTTCACATATTGTGATGTATACATCACATCAAACGGAGGAAAGTATATGGATCGCATCTCCAAGATAGCACTGGTATCGGGGATCGTCATTCTAATCGCAACGGTGGCGCTCGAAGTGTTTGGCATAGTGAAGCAGACCACTCCGGTGATGACCATGGGGTTCTACCTGCTGTTCTTCGCCTTCATCCAGGCCCGTCGCTCCCGGAAAGGCGAGGTTTTCGGGGACGAGAGGACCTGGAAGCTAGCGTCCGATTCCCTGGCCCTCTCGTTCATGATCTCCTACGCAGCCCTGGTGGTAACGTACGTGCTGGTCAAAAACGAATTCCTCCTGCTGCCCCTAGACGATTTCATTATCTTTTTCATGTTCGTAATGCTATTCAGTTCTATAGCTGGGTACATCTATTTTTCGCGCAGGAGGCCCCGATGAGGAACCGTATCCGGGAGTTCCGGGCCCGCTATAACCTGACCCAGGAACAGCTAGCCAAGAAGGTCGGCGTCTGCCGGGAGACGGTGGTGTACCTGGAGAAGAGCGCCTACAACCCCTCCCTGCAGCTGGCCCACGACCTCGCGAAAGCGCTGGGCACCACGATAGAGGACCTGTTCCAGTTCGACGATTGATGAAAAATAAAGAACTGACGGGAGCTCGGCTCCCGAAGATGTTTTACTCGGTGAACCAGGGGTCCAGGGACCGCTTCCAGTCCTGGATCTCGTAGTCGTTGAAGAACAGCTCGATCTCGCGCTTGGCCGACTCGGGGCCGTCGGAGCCGTGGATGAGGTTCCTGCCGGTCTGCTGGGCCAGGTCCCCGCGGATGGTGCCCAGAGGGGCGTCCTGGGGGTTGGTCTTGCCCATCATGGACCTCATGCCCATGATGATGTTATCCCCCTCCCAGACCATGACGAGCACGGGACCGGAGGTCATGTACTCGATGAGGCCGGGGAAGAAGCCCTTGCCCTTGTGCTCCGCGTAGTGGCGCTCCGCGAGCTCCTTCGGTATGCGCATGAACTTCATGGCCACGGGCTTGTAGCCCTTGGCCTCGATGCGCCCCAGGATCTCGCCCATGAGCCCGCGCTGGACCGCGTCGGGCTTGAGCATCAGGAAGGTACGCTCGATCGCCATGCTCTCACTCTTTCTTGGCGGCGGACTTCTTGCGTCCCCTGGGCTGGCGGGCCTTGACCTTGGTGGCCGCGGTTACCGCTTCCACCGGGGCGGCGGTCTCCTTGGCGGCCAGGGCGGCCTTGGCAATGTCCTTCTCGCGCTTGGCCGCACGGGTCCAGGTGGTCGTCCTGGGGATCCTGCCCAGCTCGACCATGTTCTTGTAGCACTTGTTGGTATCGAACGACAGCACCGTTCCGTCCCTCTTCACGTACATCTTGCCGGTGCCCGGTTCCATCTCCGCTCCACAAAAGGAGCAGACCCTTCTCTCTACCATGGTCTTCGCCTCACCTTATGGAAAGCTTGCGAGCCTCTCTGGAGGTCTCTCTGAGCATCAGTATGTCTCCCATGCGCACGGGGCCCATGATGTTGCGGGTGATGATCCTACCCTTGTCACGGCCTTCGAGCACACGCACCTTCACCTGGGTGGCCTCACCGGTCATGCCTGTGCGACCGATGATCTCCACCACTTCCGAAGGGATGCTGCTCTCATCATCTGCCATGTCAACACCTCACTCTTACTGCTTCAGCTTCTTGACCTGCTCGGAGAATCCCTCGAGCAGCGGCTTGGCCTTTCCAGCGTCCAGGACGGCCACGGAAGCGGTGGGCTTCTCGAGTCCCACGGCGTTACCGAGCTCGGCCTTGGAGGGCACGTAGGCGTACAGGACATTGCGCTCCTCGCACAGGAGGGGCATGTGGGCCAGGATCTCGGCGGGCTGAACGTCCTCGGCCAGGATGACCAGCTGGGCCTCGCCCCGCTCGACGAGCTTGGTGACCTCGTTGGTCCCCTTTCTTACCTTGCCAGTGTCACGGGCGGCCTCGACGATCTCGTAGGCCTTGTCCGAAAGCTCCTTGGGCATCTCGAAACGTACGAACATTGCTTTTGCCATTGTTTCACCTCATTCGGATGTGCTACATCCTCATCATTCATCGGTTGAACGTGAATGTAAAAAGGTCCAAAGAGATGGTCGTATTTATAGTTGCTCCAGCGCGCGGCACCTGACCGCGCGGCCGTCTGGACATGCGCCCGAGGTCACGGCCGCAGGTCGGCGACCTTGGCGGTCATGGCGAAGGTCCCGTCGAGGAGCCTTTTCTTGAGGTCCTCCATGGTTCGGACCGCCCCCTCCCTGTTGGAGCCGCGGCACACGACGGGCATGGTTCTCATGACACCGTTGACCTCCGCGCTCACCTCGCCGAGGTCGCCCTTGAACCGCCCCTGCCCGCAGGCCGCCACGCACGCCCCGCAGTTGACGCACCTGGTCCGGTCGATGACCGCGCCCCCGTCCTCCCTGACGATGGCCGAGGTGGGGCACACCCGCTCGGCGGGGCAGTCTTCGCACCGGCCGCAGGGGGCGTCGCTGACCGAGATGACCTCGTCCCCGGACCACGCCTGCCCGTAATCGGCCTGCCCGATCTTGTGGCGGTCCCGGACGTCCCCGATGGAGAGGGGGATGCCGCTGTCGCCGGTCATCACCGCCTCGAGGACCGCATCGTCCAGTATCAGCACGGGGACGGCGTACGAGGAGAGGCACTCCATCCCCGCGGCGGTCCTGAAGCCGCCCATGAGCCGGGGGTCCATGCCCTTCATGTCGGCGACGGTCATCAGGTTGGGGTACTTCACCGAGCTGCGGGTCCCGTTGCTCACGACGAAGCCCTCAGCCCCGTTGAACAGCACCCTGGTGCCCACGCCGACGGCTTTCAGCCCGGGATCGTTCTGCAGCGGGCTGAGATGTCCGCACCCGGAGAACGCCAGGCCCCGGCAGTCCGGCGGGAAGGGGAAGCAGGAGAAGATGGAGCTGAACTCGCTGTCGCCGGGGTTGACGAAGGCCCGGTAGTTGCGAAAACAGTTGCGCGAGCTCAGCAGCTTGGCGGTGGACATGTCCTCCAGGGTCAAGGTCCTCTCCGCGGTCCTGCCGTCATCGGCCACCGCCTCCACCGTCACCTCCCTTCCGGACACCAGGTCCCTGAACAGGGAGGAGCCGCCGTACCCCGGCCGGTCCCCTTCCTCGGTGCCGAAGACCATGACGTCAATGATGCCGAGGCTCTCATTGGGGCATGGCCCCACGCTCCCCGGCACGCCGTTGAGGCGGGCGCTCCTGAACCTGCGGTGGACCCCGGCCTCGCATATCGAGAAGGAAAGGAGCGCGTAGGTCCCGCTCATGAGGCCCATCGTGCCGGTCGTCACCACGTCCACTTGGCGGACCTCGTCCCCGCGCCCGCAGGACACCAGTTCCTCGACCTCCCTGGCGGTGAGGACGGCGGCCTCTCCCCTCTCCAGCTTGGCGTTGATCTCCTGAACGGTCCGGCGCATGGCAGGGTTGCCAAATGGCCACGACGCTTAATAATTCTGGCATATTCCGATCGGAGTTTGGGATGGAGAGGTTTATGCAGGCCCAAGGCATGCCGTGGAACGATGCTGAACAAGAAGTTCTCCGAGGCCACCGTGGGGGACGTTTGCGATTGCGTGAAGGACATCCTGTCAAGGGTCGTGATGAAGGATGACATCAGGCATGCCATCGACAGGATGCTGGAAAATCCCATGTCCCGTACCGTTTACGTCATGAACGACAAGGGCAAGTACGTCGGCGTTCTCAACGCCGAATCGATCCTCAAGTACCTGGTGGTGCAGGCCAGGGTCGAGAAGCTGGGGACCATGGTGTCGCACCGCTTCCTAATGGAGGCGCTGGCCGAAGAGGTCGAGGACATCATGGTGAGCGCCCGGACGGTGAAGCAGAGCGACAGCCTGAGCCACGCCCTGGCGATAATGTTCGAGGACCACATGGACGGCCTCCCGGTGGTGGACGACAGCGGGCTGCTGGTCGGCGAGCTGTCCTGCCTGGAGCTGTTCAAGATGGGACGGAACCTGCTGGACGACCAAAAGTGCGACTGCAAGGAGTGAGCGCCGCGGCGGCCCCGGCCGCCCGGTTCACTGGTTGAAGGCTATGGCCACGCCTATGAACACGGCGTAGATGAGCAGCAGCGCCACGCCCTCCTTCCGGCCCAGGCCCTTCTTGCTGCGGGAGATCAGGAGCACTATCGGCGACAGCAGCACCAACGGCAGCAGCCCGGTCCATATCTGGATCTCCGTGACCGCGATGGGCTGGAACAGCACCCCCGCGCCGACCACTACCAGGGAGTTGAATATCAGGGAGCCCAGGGCGTTGCCCATGACGATGTCCGACTCCTTCCTGCGCGCGGCCGTGGCCGCGGTGGCCACCTCGGGGAGGCAGGTGCCGATGGCGATGACCGTCAGGCCGATCAGGAAGTCGCTCACGCCGAACTGGCGGGCTATGGAGGATGCCCCGGTCACCGTGGCCTCCACCCCCACGGTCAGGGCCACCAGCCCCGCGATGATGATGGCGACGTTCTTCCACGGGCGTCGGGTCACCGGGATGGCCTCGTCGAACTCGGTGCATATGTTGGAGTCGGGGGCGCAGACTATGAGGGCCCGGACCAGCAGCACCAGGTAGAACAGGAAGGCCACCAGCATCAGCACGCCGTCGGAGGCGGAGATGGTGCCGTCCAGGGCCAGCAGGGTGAGGAGGATGACGGCGGCGGCCATGAACCACGCCTCCCTCTTCTCGATGGTGAGGGCGATGGCCAGGGGGGCCATGATCGCGTAGATCCCCAGGACATACGTGATGTTGGCGATGTTGGAGCCGATGACGTTGGAGAGGACAAAGGCGTTCTCCCCGCTGAGGCTCGACATGACCGACAGCATGAACTCCGGCGCGGAGGTCCCGAACGCCACTATGGTCAGGCCCACCACGAAGGTCCTGACGCCGAGGTGCACGGCGATCTGGGCGGCGCTGTCCACCAGCCATTGGGCCCCCAGGCCCAGCAGGGCGAGGCCGAACGCGAGAAGGAGGATCTCCCAGATCACGAAGGCTAGATGATAATTTATCGTTTAAGGATTGCTCCCGGCCAGGGCCAGAGCGTCAGAGCATGGAGCGGACCGCCCTCACCGACTCCCTGAGGGCGGCGGCGGTCTTCACCTCGACCAGCACGCGCACGCCGCGCTCCTGGGCGAAGGCGAGCATGCCTTTGATGTCCACCGTGCCGGTCCCGGGGACCTGGTGGTCGCTCTTCCCGTTGTAGTCGTGGAGGTGCATGTGCCGGATGCGCGATTCGTGGCGCAACAGCACCTCGCGCTCCCTGTACCCGCTGCGGGCGTCGTGGCCGACGTCCCAGGTGAGGTAGAAGTCGTCCATGGCGCACAGCTCGTCGATGGCCTGGGCGACGAAGGGGAGGTCGAAGTTATTCACGTTCTCGGTGCATAGTTCCACGCCCGAGGCCTTGGCGAACGGTATGAGGTCGGCGTAGGAGGACCACTGGTTGGCGGTGAACCGGTCCACGTAGCGGTCGTATATCCACACTCTGCGGTCTGGGAGGGTGAAGTAGATGCCCGGGCTCATGTGCATGTTGATGGCCCTGATGCCGGCCTGGCCGCTCCACCCCACCGCCTCGCGCATGCGGTCCTGGTAGCCCTGCCGGACCGTGGGATGGAGGGATCCGAGGTCGAGCTCGTCGGGGGAGTGCAGGGTGAACATTATGCCGGTGCATTGGGTGATGTCCCTGATCTCGCCGGGGTCCACCGCCTCAGGGCAGAACTCCGGCATGTTCATGTTTAGCTCGATGAAGTCCAGCTCCAGCTCCTGGCACAGCTCGACAGTCTCGTACAGGTCGGGCATCTCTATGAGCACCGGCATGCCAAGGGGGATGACGCCTTTCATCTGCAATAGGACCTGAAGGGTGGGAGAGGCCTGGGAGCTATTAAGCTTGGCTCTGCGGGCCTCTGACCCTGCGATGCGCCCCGCGCGGATCGAGGGGGCCCGGGGGGTCATGCCCGATCGGCGTCCGCCTTCGCCCTCAGGACGTCCGGGGCCTCGGGCCCCGGCACTTTCTCACCTCGCGGCGCGCCGAAGAACCAGGCCCGGTCCGATGACGGCAGGTCCTCGGGGGTCCCGGCCGTCTCGATCCTGCCCTGGTTTATGAGGCAGATGCGGTCCCCGAGCTCGACGGCGTCGCTCGGATCGTGCGTCACCACGATGGCGGAGGCGTTGGTGCTCCGTATCAGGGACCGTATCTCCTTCCTTGCGGTGGCCTGCGCGGCCCGGTCGATGGCGCTGAGCGGCTCGTCCAGCAGGAACATGCATGGCCTCGCCACCAGCGAGCGCAGGAGCGCTACCCTTTGCTTCTGCCCCCCTGACAGCTTCCCTGCCCTGACATCCTTGACATTCCACAGGCCGTAGCCCTCCATGAGCGGCCTGACCTGCTGAAGGATCTCGTCCTCGGCGATCTTCTTGTTGCGCAGCCCGTAGGCGAGGTTGCCGTACACCGTAAGGTGCGGGAAGACGGCGTAGTTCTGGAACATGAAGCCGACGTCCCTCTCTTCGGGGAGAAGGTCGATGCCCCGGGACGAGTCGAAGAAGGTGCGGCCGCCCACGGATATCCTGCCCTGGTCGGGGGACATCAGTCCGGCGACCATCCTCAGGACGGTGCTCTTGCCCGAGCCGTTCCTTCCGATCAGGACCAGGATCTCGCCGTCCGGTATCGACAGGTCCACGTCCAGAACGAAGTCCCTCAGCTTCCGTGCCGCTTTAATTTCGACTGTCATAGGTCATCCTCCTGCTGAGCATCCTGACCGTTGCCATCACCGCGAACGACACTATGACCAGTATGATCGAGAGCGCGATCGCCGCGGAAATGTCCGTTTCCATCGTGGTATATATCGCCAGGGGCATGGTCTGGGTGCGCCCCGACAGGTTCCCCGCGAACATTATGGTGGCGCCGAACTCGCCCAGCGCCCTGGCCCAGGCCATTATGGCGCCGGATATCAGCCCGGCGGAGGCCAGAGGCAAAGTGATGCGGAAA
The DNA here is from genome assembly GCF_000308215.1 of Methanomassiliicoccus luminyensis B10. NCBI lineage: Archaea > Methanobacteriati > Thermoplasmatota > Thermoplasmata > Methanomassiliicoccales > Methanomassiliicoccaceae > Methanomassiliicoccus > Methanomassiliicoccus luminyensis. The sequence goes on along the minus strand of NZ_CAJE01000024.1, from coordinate 46,339 downwards.
AAGGTATGCAGCTTCGAGGAACCGAGGGTCCGCGCTGCCTCCTCGTACTCCTTGTTCACGTCCCGTAGGCTTACCCTCGCTTGGCGTATGTAGAACGGGGAGGACACGAACACCTGGGCCATGATCACCGCCAGCGTGGTGAACGGCAGCTTTATGCCCAGCGGGTAGAGGTACTCTCCGACGGTCCCCATGCGGCCGAACGCCATGAGGAGGCCGAGGCCGGCCACTGCCGGCGGCAGGACCACGGTCATATCGATCGCCGTTTCCAGAAAGGCCTTGCCGCGGAACTGACGGTGGGAGAGCAGGTAGGCGACGGGCGTCCCGAAAAGCAGTACCAGCGCGGTGCTGCAGGTCGCGGTGACGAGGCTCAGGGTGAGGGCCTTTATCACGACGGGCTCATCGAAGGAGCCGAAGAACGCCTCCGGGGTCGTCTTCAGGAATAAAGAAAGAAGAGGCAAAAGGATGAACGCAAACGCGACCGCGACCATGGCCACCAGGGCGGCGCCGTACAGCACCTTCTTCAGGCGCTTCAGGCGGTTCCCGGCATCCTGAGCCCCGCCGTAGCATTTGCGTTCGGTTTCCGACGTTTCCATCTTCCAACCACTTCAGACCTTCACGAACCCGTAGCTCGCCAGGATGTTCTGCCCTTCCGTGGACAGCACGAAGTCAACGAACGCCTGGGCATCATCGGGCAGGTGGGAGTCGGCGAGCACTCCGATTGGATAGGTCGCGACCACGTTGTACTGGTCCGGTATCTCGATCACGGTGAGCTGCGATCCGCTGGCGATGGCGGTGGATGCGTCGGTGGAGTACACGAACCCCGCGTCGGCGTTCCCGGTCGCGACCGCGGCGACGATCTGGTTGACGTTCGTGGTATAGGAGGCCACGTTGTCCAGCACGTCAGCCTTGTAGCTCGCCGAGTAGTTCGCGGTGTCCGCGCTGATCTTGTCCAGTATCTGATCGGTATATCCGCCGACAGGGACGCCGGTCTTGTTGCCGATGACGATCTGGAGGCCGTCCTTGGTCAGGTCCGCCAGGCCGTGGATGTTGCCAGGGTTGCTGGTGGGCACGATGATGACCACCTTGTTCTTGGCGAACGTCTGGATCGTGGAGCCGTCCATCATGTTGGCCGCGGAAAGCTGGCCCATATTGTTCTGGTCGGCCGACGCGAACACGTCCACGGCGGCACCGTTCATGATCTTTCCCCTGAGATTGCCCGAGCCGTCGAACTCGAGGTTGACCTTCGTCCCAGGATGAGCGTCCTCGTAGGCCTTCCCCAGCTCGGTGAATGACGCGGTCAGGGAAGCGGCCGCGTAGATCGCCAGCTCCTTCTCCTCTCCACCTGCGGGTTCGGACTGGCTCAACGAAACCGCGGCCACGATGACGGCCACCGCCACGACGATCGCGGCAACGGCCAGTAGGGTCTTCCTGTTCTTTTCCATAGTATCCCGTCATTGTTCTGTTCGAATTTTTGGCGGAATGTCCTCGGCCATGCTGGCATTGTGCGGACCGTCCGTGGGGACGCCCGAGCGGGGATAACGTTCCGTCCGTCCGGCTAATAGACAAATAACTAATAAAACCTTTTGATATTGTATGAAAGAACAGTTATTCTTTTTCAAATGATACATTCGTATATCTTGATTCTTTAGATAATCATACTCGAACGTCTATTTCCGTGCGGCCATGCGTTGATTTCAGCGATGGATGGCGCGTTGACATCAAGGCATAGGAATCAAGATGCTGGGGGATCGGGACCGAATCGACAGGCCAGTTACGCTTTCCCGCGACGAACTGGCCGCTGCATCGGATGCAGGAACGACCCTGGGATCGCTCGGGCAGGTCGCAGAACGCGAGAACAGAAGGCCGGTCGCCGAGCTCAGAGAACAGCGGACGGTCCGAGCGGGGCGCTGAGAGCAACAGAGAACGATAGGTCTGTGGGGTCAAAACGGACGGCAGGCCGGCTGCCCGTTGAGGGCCTGGCAGCTCATGCGGAGCCGCCCCCCGGGGCGAGAGCTTGGTCAGATTGATCTTGTCAGCTTGAGCACGCAGGGACCCTTGCCCTCACGGGCCGCTTCCATGGTGAAGCCCACGGTCGACCGTTCCATCTCGATCCAGGGAGGCACGTGGTCGCAGACAATCACCAGCGTCCTGAACTGCCCCTTGCGGATGAACTGCTGGAGGACCTTCTTGCTGCTCAGCTCGGGGCGGCACTTCTGGATGTCCCTGATGTTGATCGCGTAGTTCCCGGGGCTCTCCTCCACCGGCGTGGGCATCGGCTCGATCGGCGGGGGCGGCGCGGCGCGTTCCGCTTCGGCCTTCTCCTCTTCGCTCCACACCTGCTCCAGGAAGCTCTCCGGCGCGCCGGGTATCTCCCACACCGTGAAGCCGGCCTTCTCCAGCTCGAAGTACGGGACCCCGCTCGCGGACTTAGCCACCAGGATCTTGCATGGTCCGAGGAATTTGACGAGCTCGCCCATCCTTGAGCGCATCTCCACCAGCCCCTTGCTCCCTTCCAGGGAGAACGCGGTGCTGCGGTCCTCTGCCCACTGTCCCTCTGACCGCTTGTACACGGTCACCGTCCCGCCTGAGTTGAGGGCGGATGTGATGCCGTCCTCCCCCACCACCGTCGCTATCTGCATCTCCATGACATCAAACCCTTGCTGCGTTCCCATACCGGGCTACGTCACTTTATCACGAGCTTGCCCACTGGCTTGTTGCCCTCGATGTGCTCGTCCATGATGGCTTCGACATCGCCAGGGGAAACGGCACCGTACCAGACGTTGTCAGGATACACGATGACGATGGGGCCCTTCTCGCAGATGCCGAAGCAGCCGGTGTTGGACACCAACACCTCCCCATCGAGCTCGCGCTCCTGGACCTCCTCGTTGAACTTGGCCAACACCTCCACCCCTGCCTTAGAGTGGCAGAAGCCTTTCTGCTGTCCGGTCGGTCTCGAGCTGGTGCATACGAATATGTGGCGCTTTGGTCTCTGCATCTCACTTCCCTCCTTTCCGGAATAGTTCTTCCTTCTTCTTCCTGCGATATGAGCTGTACTTCGCTTCCAGCAGCGCGTTGGTGAACCGGTCCAAGAACTCCAAGCTCCCGGTATAGCCGGCGGACCTGATGCGCTGCCCTCCCACCCGGTCGTTGATGGGATACCCCATCCTGACGAGGGGCATGCCCCGCCTCTCGGTGAGGAACTTGCCGCCGGAGTGCCCGACAGCTATGTTCGCCTCGGCCAGTGCGGCCGCCGCGTCGACGGTGGCGAAGTCCGCCTCTCCCAGAACGACCGGGCGCTCATCCGCCCCGGACAGCAGCGGCACCAGCAGGGCGGAGAGCTTGTCCGTCTTGGTGCCGCTGGCGATGACCACCGGCGGGGCCCCGTTCTCAGCCAGCACGGAGGTGAAGGCGTACGCGAGCTCGGGCTCGCCGAACACCACCGGACGGCCCTCCGCGTTGTACTTGTGCGAATCGGCCATGGCATCGAGGAGCCAGCCCCTCTCAAGTTCCAGCTCCTCCGGGACGGCCCTTCCGCCAAGTTCCCTCAGCGCGTCGATGAACCGGTCGGTGTTCTCCAGGCCGATGGGGAGAGGAAGGTTGATCAGCGGAACACCGTGCTCCTGCTGCAGCAATAGCCCCGGCGACAGCTCGTCAGGGCAGGTCAGCCCGAACTGGATGGTGGCCTTCGCTCCTCCCATGCGGGCGATGTCGGCCGTCCTCGTCCCACCCGGAGGTATCTTCTGGTAGCGGCCGCCGTAGGGGCGGTCCAGGGTCATGGAATAATCGGGAAGGAGGGTGTACTGCACCCCCATCTGGCCAAGGAGACGCTTGACCTCGCGCAGGTCCGCCGGGCTGATGTGCGGCACGATGACGTTGATGCTCTCGTGCTTCGGCCCCGCCGTCTCGTAGTGCTTCACCAGCGTCCGCACCGCGGCCCAGTATCCCTCCGAATGGCTGCCCTGGTAGCTCGGCGTGGACACCGGGATGATCTCCAGGTCCTCGGTCCCTCGGTCCCCGATGTACCGCTCGGCCATGGCCGGAACGTCCTCCCCGATCGTTTCCGCCAAACAGGTGGTCACGATGCCCAGGACCTTGGGGCGGTAGACGCGGATGACGTTGTCGATCGCTTTCCGGAGGTTCGCTTCCCCGCCGTAGATGGTCTGCTTCTCGTTCAGCGAGGAAGACGCGATGTCCATCGGCTCGTTGAAGTGCTCCACGTTGGTGAGGCGCATGTAGGTGCTGCAGCCCTGGGAGCCGTGCACCAGCACCATGGCGTTCTCGATGCCCTTGAAGGCGAGCACTCCTCCGAGAGGCATGCACATGTTGCACTGGTTCTCGTTGACCTGACGGACCTGCGGTCCCGCCGCTTCCGTGCTCATCTCAGGCCTCCGGAATAGCCTTCTTCAGGTGCTTCCACACCGGCGAGCAGGTGGTGATGTACACCTCACGGGCGAACCTCGCCGCGCCCTCGTAGCCGGAAAGGAGGTCCTTGCGGTCATGGTTGTGGTCGACGAATCCGATGCCCAGCTTGTACGCGAGCACCCTTTCCTTGACGCCGCCGATCATGACGTCTATCCTCTTCTCCAGCACGAGGCGCTCCAGCTCCGCGGGGTTGGCGTCATCGATGATGACGGTGCCCTCGTCCACCAGGGTGCTCATCTCCTCGTATTCCTCCGGGCGCCCGGTCTGGGTGCCCGAGACCACCACGTCGATCCCCAGTTGCCGGAGCTGCCGGATGATGGACATGGCCTTCCAGGCCCCGCCGACGTAGATGGCCGCCCGCTTCCCCTGCAGCTTGGCGCGGTACTTCTCTATCGCCGGGCGGAGCTTCTCCTCTTCCCTGGCGATCAGTGCCTCCGCTTTTCGGGCCATCTCCTCGTCCTCGAGGGCCTTGGCGACGGCGCGCAGGCTGTCGTCGATGTTCTCGGAACCGAAGAAGTTCACGTCGATGTAGGGGATGCCGTACTCCTCCTCCATTCGGGAGGCCAACCAATGCATCGACCCGGTGCACTGCACCAGGTTCAGCTGGGCGCCCGGGGCCCTCTTGAGGTCCGCGACCGTGGAGTCGCCGGTGAAGGCCACGTTGACCCCCACCCCGATCTCGTTCAGGTAGCGCTCCACGATCCACTTCTCCCCGCCGAGGTTGTACTCCCCGAGGAAGTTTACATTGCTGGTCCGCTCGATCTCCTCCCCGTCCTGGGGGGCCATCAGCCTCAGCAGGGCCTCCGCCGCGGCACGGTAGCCGACCATCTTGTTCCCGGACTTGAAGCCGGTCGATTCGACCGGGATGACATCGATGCCGTGGCGCTGGGATGCGCTCTTGCACACCGCGATCAGGTCGTCCCCGATGACGCCCACCACGCAGGTCGAGTACACGAACACCGCCGGCGGGTGGTACTTCTCCACGACCTCGTCGATGCAGGCGTTCAGCTTCTTCTCCCCGCCGAAGATGATGTCCTTCTCCTTCAGGTTGGTGGAGAAGGAGTTGCGGTACATCTCGGAGCCGCTGGAAAGGCTGCCCCGGATGTCCCAGGTATAGGTGGCGCAGCCGATGGGGCCGTGCACCAGGTGCGCCGCGTCGGTGACCGGGTTGAGCACGACCCTGGCGCCGCAGTAGACGCAGGCGCGCTGGCTGACCGCCCCGGCCAGGCTGTCGGTGCCGCAGGCGATGGTACCCCTGTTCGGGCCCTTGGTCCGAATGGAGCTCTGGCGCTCCTCGATGCAGGCGACCCCGCCGGCGGCGCTGTTGTTCTCCATCCGCCTCTCCGCCCCGGCGCTCACAGCACCAGCTCGTAGTCCTCGTCCAGGGCGTCGCGGTCGCGGCGCTCCAGCATGGCGTTGCTGATCTGCTCGATCAGGCGCATGGCGCCCTTGTACCCGACCACGGGCATCAGGGGATGCACGGCGCGGTCGATGACCGGGAACCCGAAGCGGACCAGGGGGATATCCTCGGCCCGCGAGATGTACTTGCCGTACGAGGTCCCGATTAGCAGGTCCACGGGGGACTCCCCGATCCACTGCTCCAGCTCGAAGAGGTCGCCTTCCGCCTTGACATGGTAGTCCTTGACGCCGGCGTCGTCGAGCATCTTGCTGACCTCTGCCTCGAACTGCGAGCCGGGGGTGCCGGTGAGGACGTACTTGGGCACCATGCCCATGGTCAGCAGGAACTCGACCAGTGGCATCACGGAGTCAGGGTCGCCGAACGCCGCCACCGTCTTGCCGTAGTAATGGTAGTGGGTGTCCACGAGGGTGTCCACGACCTGCCCCCGCTCCTCGGTAAGGGAGTCGGGGACCTTGGTCCCGAAGCCGTTCTTCAGGGCCATGATGAGGTCGTCGGTGGCCTTGAGGCCGATCGGAACCTTGAGCGGCGTGCAGGGCACGCCGCACTTCTGCTGCAGCTCCGCGCCCGCGTCGTTGGACGACCAGGCGCCGAGGGCCAGGGTCATCTTGGAGTTGCCGGAGTCGCGGATCTGCGCCACGGTGGTCCCGCCGCGGGGGTACATCTCGTATTTGGTGGTGAGGGGGGAGTCCATGACGCCGGAGGTGTCGGGGAACATGATCATGTCGATGCCCATCTCCCTGACGATCCTCTTGACCTCGCGCATGTCGCCGGGGTTGACGAAGCCGGGGAGGATGTTGACCCTCTCCTTCTTGGGCCGCCCGTCGCTGGCGGCGAGGTATGACACCATGGCCTTGCACATGTTGCTGAACCCGGTGACATGGGAGCCCTTGTAGCTGGGGGTGTTGGCGTGGATCACCACCTTCCCGTCCGGCACCTCGGCGTCCTTGATGATGGTGTTGAGGTCGTCGCCGATGGTCTCGCTGAGGCAGGTGGTGTGAACCGCCATTATCTCGGGGTCGTAGATGGAGAAGACGTTCTTGATGGACGTCTTCAGGTTGGCCGCCCCGCCGAACACCGAGGTGCCCTCGGTGAACGAGCTGGAGGTCGCCAGGACCGGGTCGCGGAAGTGCCGGGACAGGTGCATGCGGTGGTAAGCGCAGCACCCCTGGGAGCCGTGGCTGTGGGGAAGGCAGCTGTGGATGCCCAGCGCCGCGTACATCGCCCCGATGGGCTGGCACGTCTTGGCGGGGTTGATCTTGCCGGTGGTGTGGACCACCTCGCCTTTGGGTATACACTCGTGCATGGTCATTCGCTCCTGATCGCTTCGGTCCCCTCTTCCCATGGCGCCCCGATGAGCTTCCACGCGGGGGCGTTCATGGCATTGGCCACCTCCCTGGCGAAGACCAGGGCGCCGTTGAACCCGGCATAGGGGCCGCTGTAATCGTAGGAGTGCATCTGCTTCGCGGGGACGCCCAGCTTGTGGACGATGTACTTGTCCCTGACGCCCGAGAAGAACAGGTCCGGCTTCAGTATCCTGATGAGGTCCTCCACCTCGTGGTGGTTGAAGTCGTCGATCAGCACCTGCCCGTCCCTCATGCACTTGTACATCCCCTCATAGTAGCTGAGGGGGACCTTCTTGCACAGCTCGTCGTACTTCTCCTTGGACATGTTGAGGCGGACGTGCGCTTCCTTGTACAGCTCCTTGTCCGGCTCCAGGTGCAGCTCGGGGATGTTCTTCCCGTCGGCGTCCGGCACCAGGCTGGGGATGACCTCCCTGCCCTCGTAGTCGTCGCGGTGGGCGAACTCGTAGCCGGCCACCACCACATCCATGCCCAGGTTGCGCAGCAGGTACTGGTAGTGGTGGGCCCGGGAGCCGCCGACCAGGCAGAAGGCGGTCTTGCCCTCGCACAGCTTGCGGTACTGCTCCAGGGCGGGGGTGATGCGGGCGACCTCGCGCTCGATGACCTCCTCGGTGCGCTGGACCAGGGCCTCGTCCTGGAAGACCTGGGCCATGTTGCGCAGCGATTCCGCGGTGGCGTCCACGCCGATGAAGTTGACCTTGAGCCAGGGGATGCCGTACTTGGTCTCCATCATCTCGGCGATGTAGTTGATGGACCGGTGGCACTGGACCAGGTTCAGGTCCACGGTGTGCAGCTTCTTGATGTCCTCGTAGCTGCTGTCGCCGGACAGCGTGCTGTTGAGCGTGTACCCTACATCCTTCAGGATGCGTTCCAGCTCCCAGCCGTCGCCGCCGATGTTGTACTCGCCGAGCACGTTGATGACGTGCTTGCCTTGCTTCTTCTTCGGGTCCTTGCCCACCACGTGCTGCATGAGCCCGTTGTTGGCGATGTGGTGGCCGCCGGACTGGCTGACGCCCTTGTAGCCTTCGCAGCTGAACGCGAGCACCTGTATGCCGTGGCGCTTCTGGGCCTCCTTGGCCACCGCGTTGATGTCGTCCCCGATCAGGCCGACCGGGCAGGTGGCGCTGATGGTGATGGCGCGGGGGTGGAACATCTCCACGACCTCGTCGATCATGGCGGCGAGCTTCTTCTCCCCGCCGAACACGATGTCGCTCTCCTGCATGTCGGTGGTGAAGCACAGGGTGGAATAGATCTTGTCCCGGGGAGTGCTCTCGTCCGCGCGGGCCTTGTTCCTCCGGGTGCCCCAGCTGTAGTAGGCGCACCCCACCGGGCCGTGGACGATGTGGACCATGTCCTTTATCGGCCCCAGCACCACGCCCTTGCACCCCGCGAAGCAGCAGCCGCGCTGGGTCAGGATGCCGGGGATGGTGCGGGCGTTCGCCTCTATCTGCTGGGCCTCCATCTCGCCCTTCTTGACCACTATGTGCTTCTTGCGGTTCTTCTTGACCTTGTCCGGGTACGAGGAGAGCATCTCCTCGAGCTGGACCTCGCTGACTGTCATTGATGGTTCACCTCCGCTACCATATGGCCGCTTCCCCGGACTCGCCGGTGCGCACCCTGACAGCATCGCTTATGGGCAGGACGAGTATGATCCCGTCCCCTCCGTGGCTGTCGCTCTTGTTCACTTTGGTTATCGCTTCCACGATGCGGGGCACGTCCTCGTCGTGGGCCAGGATGGTGAAGAGGCGCCGGGGGAAGGGCCTGGTGCCGTCCAGCAGGCTGGAGACCTGCCTGTCGAGCTCCGTCGGATCGATCACGTCATCGGGGGCCATGGCCAGCATCTTCTTCTTGGATTCCTCGATCGCTTCGGGATCGGCCTGGGGCATGCCCCTGCCCAGCACCTTGACCGCGGTGAAGCCGGCCACGCCCGCCTCCACCAGCGCCTTCTTGGTGGCGCCGGTCATGTTCATCCTTATGATCGCCATGATCTCTTTCATGCGGTCACCCTCAGAGGCCCTTGCCGCCGCGGGAGATGGTGTAGACCTCCTCGATGGGGCTGACGAAGATCTTGCCGTCGCCGAACATGCCGGACTCGCCGGACTTGGCGGTCCCGAGGATGGTGTCGATCACGGCCTTCTTCTCCTCGTCGTGGATGACCAGCAGCACCAGGGTCTTGGGGATCTCGTCGTAGACGACGTTCCCGACCTTGATGCCCTTCTGCTTGCCGCGCCCCACCACGTCGACTATGGTGGCCGCCGGGAATCCTTCTTCCAGCAGGGCCGCCAATACGGCGTCCTTCTTCTCCGGGCGCACTATTGCGCGTATGAGCAACATCGTAACACTCCGTTGACATCTTTCGAATGGATGGTCCTCAGAGGGCGTCCAGGATACCGTGCGCCATCATCAGCTCTTCCAGGCGGTCCTGCTTCATGGGCTTGGGGATGACGAACATCTGATTATCGTCAATGGCCTTGGCCAGCTTCTTGTACTCCTGGGCCTGGTTCGCCGTATCGTCGAAGTCGATGACCGTCTTCTTGTTGATCTCGGCCCGCTGCACCATGTTGTCCCGGGGGACGAAGTGGATGAGCTGGGAGCCGAGCTCGGCGGCGAACGCCTCCAGGAGCTCAAGCTCGTTGTCGACCTTGCGGCTGTTGCAGATGATGCCGCCGAGCCGGACCTTGCCGTTCGAAGCGTACTTCTGGATGCCCTTGGAGATGTTGTTGGCGGCGTACAGGGCCATGAGCTCGCCGGACGCGACGATGTAGATCTCCTCGGCCTTCCCCTCCCGGATGGGCATGGCGAACCCGCCGCACACCACATCGCCGAGGACGTCGTAGAAGACATAGTCAAGGTCAGGGGTGTAGGCGCCCAGCTGCTCCAGCAGGTTGATGGAGGTGATTATACCCCTGCCGGCGCAGCCAACCCCGGGCTCGGGACCGCCGGACTCCACGCACTTGGTGTTGCCGAAGCCGGGCTTCAGTATGTCGTCCAGATCTATGTCGTCACCCTCGTCCCTCAGGGTGTCCAGGACGGTCTTCTGGGCCAGGCCGTGCAGGAGCAGCCGGGTGGAATCCGCCTTGGGGTCGCAGCCGACCACCATGACGTGCTTCCCGGCCGCGGCCAGGGCTGCCACGGTGTTCTGGGTGGTCGTAGACTTGCCTATGCCACCTTTTCCGTAGATCGCTACTTGCCTCATTTTCTTCTCAGCCATAGTCCTCTCTCCCTCGTTTCACATCACTTTGTTGATCGCGAAGCTGCCATGTTCTCCTGCCTTGGGCCCTCCGTACATGCGCACGGCCGGCGCCAACCGGTACGGCCTCCTGGGGTCGCGGCGCGGCGCCGTCGGCGCTTCCCTTGCGGTCGTCCTCCCAATCGTGATCGCCATCAGCGGCGGGATCGCCTGTTCGTACTCTTTTCCGGGTAGCATGGCAATTATACCCAATAGACATTTGATTAATAATACCTTTTGTTACAAGATATGTGTACATTAAAATGATTGAAATTGAGACAATTATACAATACGACTCTCGAAAATCTCAGTTATCGAGCAAATCTGAAAAGCCTCGACAAATAGACTGGATGAAAGATTTTCCGGCAGGGAGAAACGACCGCCGCCCTGCGCGAAATTATTATACGAATCAAAGAAAGAACGGTTCAGGGCGTTCGCGGCCGTCAGATGCCAAACAGGGGGTCGCCGTCGTGGGCGATCTCCGGCTCCCTCTCGATCAGCCGGCAGGGCGGGGCCTCCAGCTCTTCCCCGTAGTGCGCGAGCCACTTCCTGCACAGCCATCCTTGGAGCTCCTGGATGTCCGCCTGGGTCATGTGCTTGAACCGCCCCTGGAGCTTCAGATATTCGGTCACCGGCAGCATCTCCTTGGGCTTGTAGGTGACCTTCGGCCGGCCGTTCACCACCTCGTAGAGCGTCCACATGCCCGTTTCGACCGCCAGCCGGTCGATGCTCACTCCCTTGGAGCTCTCGATCCTCCACCCCGGGATGCACGGGGTGAGGCAATGAAGGAACCGGAAGCCCTTCATCTCCTTGGCCTTCTGGACCTTCTGGACGAAGTCGGTGAAGTGCGCGATCGACAGGGTCGCCACGTACGGCACGTCGTGCTGGGCCACGATGGCGGCGATGTCCTTCTTGTCCCGCCGGTTCCCCCTGATCTTGGAGCCCACCGGCGTGGTGGTGGTCCACGCCCCGAAGGGGGTGGCGCTGCTCCTCTGGATGCCGGTGTTCATGTAGGCCTCGTTGTCCAGGCAGACGTATATCACGTCCTCGTTGCGCTCCGCCGCCCCCGAGAGGGCCTGCAGCCCGATGTCGAAGGTACCGCCGTCGCCGGCCATCCCCACCACGGTGGAGTCTATGCCCCTCCTCCGCTGCGCGGCCTTGATGCCGCTGAGCACCGCCCCGGTGTTCTCGAAGGCGGTGAAGAAGTACGGTATCTTCCAGGCCGACTGGGGGTACAGCGCCCCGAACACCACCAGGCAGGACGCCGGCACGTACACCGTGGTATTGGGGCCGAGCATCTTGGCGATGTTCTTGGCGGTAGCGGCGTACCCGCAGCCCGGGCAGGCCCCGTGGCCGTGGGTGAGGACGTCCTCCCTGGGCACGTCCTTCATGTTCCTCATCCTCCCGCTCATTCCATATCCCCCCTCAGCGCGTGCCAGGTGCACTCCCTTATCTTCTCTCCCCTGGCGCGCCTCTCCACGAGATCGTACATCTCCCTCACCTGCTCCAAGGTTATGTCCCTTCCCCCGATGCCGGCGAAGTGGTCCGACAGCGACAGGCCGGACCCGTACAGCGCGTTCCGGGTCTCCGTGAACACCGGCCCGTAGCCGTTGAACGACGCCGAGCGGTCAAAGGTCCCCAGCGCCTTGAGGCCCTTGGCAGCCGACCTCAGCTCCTCTCCCGGGAACGGCCGCATGAACCTCAGCTTGATCAGCCCCGCTTTCCTCCCTTCCGCCCTCAGCTCGTCCACGACCTCGCGGGCCACGCTGACCCAGGTGCCCACTCCCATGAGGGCGAACTCGGCGTCCTCCATCCGGTAGGTGTCGAACAGCCCCCCGTACGTGCGGCCGGTGAGCTCGCCATATTCGGCATCGACCTCCCGGATCACCTTCTTCGAACCGTGTATGGCCCGGTCCAGCTGGTACCTCATCTCCATGGCGTACTCCGGCGGGGTCACCGGGTTGATCATCCTGGGGACGCTCGGGTCCAGGGGGTTCAGGGGGACGAACTTCGGCAGGAAGCGGTCGATCATTGCCTGCTCCGGTATGTCCACCCCCTCCACGGTGTGCGACAGGATGAAGCCGTCAAGGCACACCATGATAGGAAGCATGACGCGGTGGTCCTCGGCGATGCGGAACGCCTGCACCGTCATGTCCAGCGCCTCCTGGTTGTCCTCCACGTACACCTGCAGCCACCCGGTCTCCCGCACCGGCTGCGAATCGTTGTGCTCGACCCAGATGCCCGAGGCCGCCCCGATGCTGCGGTTGACGTTGGCCATCACCACCGGCAGGCGGTTCTGCGGCGCCGCGAACAGCATCTCGTACATCAGTCCGAGGCCCTGGGAGGCGGTGGCGGTGAACACCCGCACCCCGCCGGCGGACGCGCCCACCGCCACGGACATCACGGAGTGCTCGCTCTCCGCGGGAATGAAGTCGGCGTCCAGCTTCCCGTCGTTGATGAACTCGGAGATCTGCTCCACGATGATGGTCTGAGGCGTGATGGGGAACGCCGGGACCACCTCCGCGCGAGAGAGCATGACCGCGTACGCCACCGCCGCGTCGGCGGAGATCGTTCTCACGGCCACTCGTGCACCCCCTGCACCATCTCGATCGCTTCGACCGGGCAGATGTCCGCGCATATCCCGCAGCCCTTGCAGTAGTTGTAGTCCCACTTCATGAAGTCGTCGTCCAGCCGGATGATGGCCGAGTCGGGGCAGGACCAGCAGCATCTCACGCACTTGATGCACCGCTCCTTGAGGTAATGAGGGGAGGCCCACCTCCACCTCCCGGTGAGGTTCTGGTGCGAGGAACCGGGGCCGACGTCCACGCCGTCGAAGCTGGTGGCCGGCAGCGTTGTCCCGATCGGTATCTCCTGCCAGGCGGGCATCCATTCCTTTGCCTCGGCGTACTCCCTCTTCCCGGAGGTCCTGCCCACCGCCGCAGCGTGGTAGGCCCTCTTGGCCGCCTCGCCGTTGAGCTGCCCGGCCAGGGGGCCGAGCTTCTCCCCGAACCGCTCCTGGATAGCTTCAACGATGGCGTCCAGGGGCACCAGGCCCTCCACCTTGGCGAAGGCGCCGAGCATGGAGGTGTTGACGATAGGGACCTTCAGCACCTCCAGGGATATGGCGGTGGCGTCGACGGTACCGCACTCGGCGTCCACGCCCCTCCCGAGGTCGATCTCCTCCGGCCGCCGGGAGGAGTTCACCACCACCTTGCCCCCGGGCTTGAGGCCCTCGGCCAGCGGCTGGAGGTCCATGAGGCTCTCGTCCAGTATGACCACCATGTCGGGCCGGTAGATCTGGCTCTTCAGGCGTATCTTCTTCTCGTCGATGCGGGCGAAGGCGGCGACGGGAGCGCCCCTGCGCTCGGCGCCGAAGTAGGGGAACGCCTGGGCCTGGAAGCCGATGCGCACCGCCGCGTCGGCCAGCGTCTGCGCGGCCATCACCGCCCCCTGCCCGCCCCGGCCGTGGAACCTGATCTCGAACATGAACAACCCCGAATGGAAGAGACCGGCTTGAGATGTATAAAATAAGTTGGCCTGGCCCGGCCAGGCCCAGGGGTTTGGCGTTCAGAGGACTTCCTTGAACGTGGAGCCAGCGGCACCGCACACCGGGCAGCGCTGGGGCGGCTCCCCCTCCTCGATGTTGCCGCAGGTCGGGCACACGTAGAGCTTCTTCGCCGGGAGGTCCTTCCCTCCGGACACCGCCGAGGACGCCTCCTTGTACTTGGCCTCGTGGATCTTCTCCACGGCGTTGGCGTAGTTGAACGACCGCAGGGCGGCCGTGTTGCCCTCTTTCTTGGCCTGCTCTATGAACCCCGGGTACATGGAGGTGTGCTCGTAGTTCTCTCCCTGGATGGCGTCCTCGAGGTTCTTCCAGGTCTCGTTCACGCCCTTCATCACATCGAAATGGGCCAGGGCGTGCACCGTTTCCGCCTCCGCGGCGGCCCTGAATAGCTTGGCCACCTGGGGGTAGCCGTCCTGCTCGGCCTTCTTGGCGTAGGCCAGGTACTTGCGGTTCGCCTGCGATTCGCCCGCGAACGCTGCCTTCAGATCATCGATCGTACCGGACATGAAAAACTCCTCTTATGTTGGCTGCCCTTTCGATTGGGACTTGAATATAATAAACTTTGCAGTTTAGCTTCGGCGGTAGAGGAGGAGCAAGATCGGCGGGGGCGGCATCCCGTCCCCGGCGCATCTACCAGGCAATCGCATAAATCCTTGCTCTTTGATAGGGGGAGGTGATGGCCGAGAGAAGGCAGCTCATACGCTGTAAAGCACCGTTGAGGATCAGCTTCGCCGGCGGCGGCACCGATGTGCCCCCCTATTGCGACGAACAGGGCGGCGCCGTGCTGAACACCACCATCGACCGCTTCGCGTACTGCACGATATCGCCGCGGTGCGACGACGAGATCACCATAAGGTCCCTGGACTTCGACACGGTGAAGAAGTGGAGGGCCAACGGCGATGTGCTGGTGTACGACGGGAACCTCGACCTCATCAAGGCCGTGCTCAATCACTTCGATGTGAAGCAGGGCTTCGACATGTTCCTGCACTGCGACGCCCCCCCGGGCTCCGGCCTGGGGTCATCGTCGGCGGTCATGGTCTCCATCATCGGCGCGCTGGCGGAATGGCTGAACGTCCCCATGTCCCAGTACGAGATAGCCAACCTCGCCTACATCCTGGAGAGGGAGGAGCTGGGCCAGGCGGGCGGCAAGCAGGACCAGTACGCCGCGGTCTTCGGCGGCTTCAACTACATCGAGTTCAAGGGGCCCGAGACCATCGTGACCCCCCTCAGGGTCAAGAGCAACACCCTCAACGAGCTTCACTACCAGCTGCTCCTGGGCAACACCGGGAGGACCCGCGACTCCAGCAACATCATCAAGAGCCAGACCGACGGGTACAGGAACAAGGAGAGCCAGGTCGTTGACGCGCTTGACAACACGAAGCGCCTCGCCCGGGAGACCAAGGACGCCCTGCTCATGGGGAACATCCGCCTGATGGGCGATCTGCTCAACGAGTCGTGGGAGTACAAGAAGAAGTTCACCTCCAAGATCTCCAACGACCACATCGACACGATATACAGGACCGCCATCGACAACGGCGCGGTCGGGGGCAAGATCTCCGGGGCCGGCGGTGGCGGGTTCATGTACTTCATATGCGAGTACGACCGGAAGCATCTCGTCGCCAACGAGCTGCGCAAGCTGGACGTGGACATAGTGCAGTACAATTTCGACAAGTACGGACTGCAGACCTGGAGGTATTGCGATGGCCCTGCTCATTGAGAACGAGCTGAGGGAGAGCGCGTCGGTCATCTCGTCCATCGATTCGAGGCAGATAGAGGACGTAGCCGCCGCCATCCTCGGCGCCGTGAGGAACAAGAAGAAGGCCATATTCTTCGGCAACGGCGGCAGCGCCGCCGACGCCATGCACATCGCCGCGGAGTTCTCCGGCCGCTACCTCATGGAGAGGCCGGCCATGAACGGGATATCCCTGAACTCGCTGTCCTCCATCACCGGCATCGGCAACGACTACGGGTATGAGAGGGTGTTCGTGCGCCAGCTCGAGGCGTGCATGGAGGCGGGGGACGCGGTCATCGGGATAAGCACCAGCGGCACCTCCAAGAACGTGGTCCTGGCGATGCAGCGCGCCAAGGAGCTGGGCGGCGTCACCATAGCGTTCACCGGCGCGGGCGGCGTGCTGAAGGACATGGTCGATCATCCCCTGGTCATCCCGTCGAAGAGCACCCCCCGCATCCAAGAGGCGTACTTCTGCGCCGGCCACATCATCTGCGGGCTGGTGGAGAAGGGCATGTACGGGCGCAAGGCGGTGTTCATCGACCGGGACGACACCATCGCCAAGGACGTGCCGTACTGCTCCCGGCCCGAGGACCTGCACCTGTTCCCCGGGGTGGGGAAGGCGGTCAAGAGGCTGAACGACGCCGGCTACCTGGTCATCATGATCACCAACCAGTCCGGGATCGGCAGGGGGCGCTTCACCGAGGAGACGCTGGCGAAGATACACGACAAGATGCTGGGCGACCTGGCCGCCGACGGCGCCAGGCTCGACGCCATATATTATTGCCCCCACACCCCGGAGGACGGCTGCCGGTGCCGCAAGCCCGGCACCGAGCTGATAGAGCGGGCGGTGAGGGAGCACGGCATCGACCTGAGGTCGTCGTACTTCATAGGGGACCGGGACCACGATGTCGAGGCGGGGACCACTGCGGGATGCAAGTGCATCAGGGTCGGGCCCGATCTCGGGTTCCCTGAGGCCGTGAATATCATCTTGAAAGAGGGACGGCGTTCGTCCTCCTGACTTCCGCTCATCTTCCCCTGAATATTCAGCCGGCGTAGTCAGCATTCTCCATTGGCGCTGGTGCGACGGCGTGATAGTATACTTTATACCACTTGGCCGGCATTCTTTTCAAGCTGGGGAGAACGACCTCGATCTGCCTATGCGAGATTGAAATTCATGGACATCAGCTGGAAGAAGATACTCAATGTTCATTTGAATAATAAATTCATTATAAATATATTTCCAGTGTTGTTCTTCCTCTGCCTGTCCACGCTCATCTTCATCGGTATCATACTGACGCCGGGGACGATCGGCTTTCATCACGATTGGCCCTATGGCCCCTTTCCCGAGATGATCGAAGAGCTGGGCAGTGAAGGGTTCGATCTATTCAGCGAATCCCAGGGGAACAAGATCTATCCGACGGATTGGCTGTTCCGTATAGCCCTGGTCCCATTTGCAGGGCTGGGTGGCGAGGTCCTTACGAAGAGCATGCTGGTCCTGTTCACCGCCCTCAGCGGGACGGCGATGTTCTGGCTGGCTCGGGAGCTAAAGCTCGACTACCGCTGGGCTCTGGTTGCCGGCATAATCTACGTGTTCACCCCCATCGTTTTCACCCGCGCCATAGCGGGGCATATGTATTACCTCCTTGCCTATGCCATCGCCCCCCTGGCTTTCATGCTATTCATGAGGGCCACGAGGAGCGAGCGGCCGTGGAAATATGCATTGCTCTCAGGGGCCCTTATCGGAATAGCGACTGTCCAGATCCAGTTCTCCGTAATGCTTCCGCTGCTCCTCGTCGGTTACCTGATCTTTGACTACAAGCACACGAGGACGAACCTGCCCGTCTTCACGATCGTCGTCCTGGTCGCATTGTTGATCCAGCTGCCCTGGGTCCTGCCTTTGATGACGGACAGCACCATCACAGAGGGCCTGCCGGTCAGCAGCTACATCAACTATCATGATATAACCAGCGCCCCATCCCTCTGGGAGAGCTTTGGGATGCTGGGCTACAAGATCCAGCCCTACAGCTATACTTCATTAGCAAGCTCCGGCTTGATACCTTCGTTCCTTCCTTATCTGAGCGTATCGTTCCTGGGAGTGGCATTGTTGTCTTTGATCTTCCGCCGCGACAGCCTCACGTTGTCCCTGTCGACCATAGCATTAATCGGGGTGTTCCTGGGAAAAGGAATGAACGAACCAGGAGGGGAGATCTTCGAGTTCCTGTTCCTGAACACTCCCCTGATAATTTTCCGCGAACTGTGGCATCTCGTTTTTCTAGTGGTGTTCCCGGCGACCGTATTGGTGGCCATATTTATCCAGGACTTCTCAAAATATGTCAAAAGGCGGTCGGGAGGACGGCCGTGGGCGCACATCGCCGCGCCACTGGCGGTCGCGCTATTAGTGATAATCCCAGCAGGCTGCCCCCTGATGCTGGGCGGCAACTTCGGCGGATATCTTCAAACATACACGCTGAGCGACGACTATGACGCTCTCTTCGATGAGCTTAGCGAAGCGAACGGGACCACCAGAATCCTATGGGTCCCCAGTATGGGGCCGATGCGATACTCGGACCTTGGCCGGGCTGGTGTCGACCCGCTGATATCAAGTTCGCCCTTGCCATCCTTCCCATCCTCCCCGTACGCTAATCCATCCCCCCTTTCCGGAGCCACTATGTTCTTCATCGTCACCATGCAGGAGAACGACACGGCCCAGTTCGGCAATGTCCTCAGCCCCTTCGGCATAGCGGAGATCGTCGTAAGAACGGATTTCCAATCAAAATACCCATGGTACTCGGCACTGGAGAACTATCCTGACCTTGCGGCCAAGTGGGAATCCCAGGCGTTCGCTCGGTACGTACAGGGTCAGGATGACCTGCTCGCTGTGACCGTGTCCCCCGAGTTCACCAGGTATCAGAACCAAGTGCCTTCGAGCATGGTCAGCGCCCCGTCGACGGTCGTGCTGGGAAGTAAGGACCTTTCAGCGCTCTCCCATTTGGCCAGCGTTACCCACCTCGGCGAGGTGGCCTATCTGACCGACAAGGGAACGCTGGGCCACGCAGACCTGCTCTTCGCCATGGATGACACGCGTGACATCATCTCATTGACATCCGGCCAGAGCATAGACCCAGCTTCCGCCGTCCCCGGGTTCGATGACAAGAGCGATCCCCATAGGGAGTGGATACCGGCTAAAGGCTGGTCCTGGTACGATCCGCTCTTCAGCACATCGACGAACACCGGGATTTTCACTCTGGGGGACAGCACGGTATCGATGCCTGTGTCGGGCGATGGCTCAGAAGTGTGGGCCAAGGTCATGTTCTGGGAGGACGGGGCCGTCCTTGAGTTCGACATGGGCTCGAGCTCGACGACGGTCCGTACGGACTCCAGCACCCATATGCCCCAATGGGTCAAGATCGGAGAAGTGGATGGATCTTCCCAGCTGACTATAGCCTCATCATCAGGCAGGGGCTATGTAGACGAGATCCTCGTGGTCAACAAGGCGGAGCTCGCGTCCCTGGGCGCGGCGATAGGGGACAGGACCGTCGTCTACCTCTTGACCTCCGACGGCTATGATGTGTCCGGCGCTCTGCCCCGGTCGGAGCCACATGCCGTTGACATTGAGGTCAACGATACCATGAGCCGCTGGATCGACATATACGAGGAAAGCGCCTACTCCCTGACATTGGATGTCGAAGGACATGTTATGGTGAGCGTCGACGGCGCTCCCGTGGACATGGGCTGGGAAGGGTCCCAGGGACATGGGGCGGTGTTCCTGGACGAGGGCAGGCATGAGCTGAGGATCACCGCTCTGGCAGACTCCGCAGTGGGAGATCTGTGGATGATCTCGAACGGTCTGTCCCCAGAAGAAACGTTCTCGCCCTCCAAGAGCGCGGTGATCGAACAATACCAGAAGAACGACCCTCAATCCTGGCAGGTCAAGGTCAACGCCACCGAGCCGTTCTTCCTGATGCTCTCTGAGCCTTACGACCCCCGGTACGTCGCCATCGTCAACGGTCAGGAGATCGGGCCGGTGCAGGCCTATTCGTTCATGAACGGATATTGGATAGACCAGACCGGGGAGCTCACCATCGACCTGGCGTACAAGCCTCAGAAGCAGTTCGAGATCGGCCTAGTCATCGCCTGCCTGACCATAGGCGCCTGCGTGGGGTTCGCGGTATGGGATACTTGGCGGGGACGCCGTAAATGCTCTGGCAAGCATTCAAAGGGACGGGCGCGGCCTTGAGGATCCTCATACTGAATTGGAGGGACATCACCCACCCCCAGGCTGGGGGAGCTGAGCGCTTCGTGCACGAGATCGGAAAGAGGCTGGCCCGTCACAATGAAGTGACCCTGTTCTGCGGAAGCTACCCAGGTTCGAAAGAGGAAGAACGTATCGAAGGGATGAAGGTGGTCAGGGCGGGCGGACGGTTCTCTGTGTACATCCGGGCCCTCTTGAACTTCAAGAGAGGCGCTTACGATATCGTGCTTGATGACGTCAACGGCATACCGTTCTTCTCCACCCTGTACTCCGATGCCCCCGTGATACCCATCCTCCATCACATCGTTGGGTGGAAGCTATTCAGTCGCGAGCTGCCGTTCCCACTATCAGCCATTGGATGGATGTGCGAGCGCTCGATCCCAATCTTCTATCGGAACAGGCGCTTCATCGTCGTATCCGAAAGCACAAGGCAGGAGCTGATGGACGAGCTTCATGTCCCTCCAGAAGATATCACGGTCGTCAACAACGGCATCGACATCGATCTGACGGCCTTGCAACAGAAGGCCCTTTTCCCCACAGTGGCGTATGTAGGAAGGATAAAGGGGTACAAGAGGGTAGAGGACATAGTCAGAGCTTTCGCGAAGGTTCATGAATGGAGCACGACCGCAAAGCTCATAATCGCCGGAAGGGGGGAGATGAGCGCACTGAGGGAACTGGTTGAAAGGCTGGGCATCTCCGATTCCGTCGACTTCCGAGAGGGGGTCGATGAGGACGAAAAGGTCCGAATATTATCATCGGCCTGGGTCTTCGTGACCGCGTCAATGAAGGAGGGCTGGGGGCTGTCCCCCCTCGAGGCCAATGCATGCGGCACTCCCGCCATCTCGTACGACGTTCCCGGTCTGAGGGACTCGATCAGGGATGGGTACAATGGGATCCTGGTAAGGAACGGGGACATCGATTCTCTGGCGATGAAAATCCACATCGTCATCTCAGATAATGATCTGATCTCCAAGCTCAGCGCCAATGGAAGAGAGTGGGCGTCGAGGTTCACGTGGGACCGCGCCGCTGATGATACCCGAAGGATCATGGAGGAAGTTTGCGGCCAAGATAGGCGAGGTGTGGACTAATGAACGATGAGAGCAAGATCACCGCGCTCATGAACGCGTATACCTTCGGCGTTGGAGGAGGTGATGTCCGTTTCGTGGAGATATTCAAACGATTCACGAACACCAGCATCACGGTCGTGACGCCGGAGCAGGGCGTCGCTTTCATCAATGCCCACGGGCTCACGGCACAGGCACTAGTAACGGCGCCGGATGACTCGGGGACGAGCGCCCTCTGGTCATATCCCCTTCGCACCCTCAGGGCGCTGGGTATATTGAGCAAGAAGAAGGATCATGGCATCATCTATGCAAGCTCAGATT
This sequence comes from Methanomassiliicoccus luminyensis B10, assembly GCF_000308215.1. Taxonomy (NCBI): domain Archaea; kingdom Methanobacteriati; phylum Thermoplasmatota; class Thermoplasmata; order Methanomassiliicoccales; family Methanomassiliicoccaceae; genus Methanomassiliicoccus; species Methanomassiliicoccus luminyensis. The sequence goes on along the minus strand of NZ_CAJE01000024.1, from coordinate 24,973 downwards.
TCCTGCCCGATGTCCTCCCTGCGGTCGTTTTCAGAAAAAGAGGAATGCGATACGTTCAGGTCGTGCACCATCTGATCCCGAAACCCCATATTCGCCATGGGGGGATGCTGAACAATATCATATCTTACCTCATGCAAAGAATCAGTCTCAACCTCATCAAGATGAGCGCGGACCTCGTCATCGTGGTCAGCCCCCTCACGAAGCGGAACTTGATAGACCTGGGCTTCAATGAGTCGAAGCTGTTCATGAACCCGAACGGCATGGACCCGGCATATTTTGATGGTGTCGTACCCGGACCTGTGAAATATGACGCAGCCTTCCTGGGCAGGATGCACGTCTCCAAGGGGATATTCGATGCTGTAAAGATCTGGAAGGAAGTGTGCAAGACCCATCCCGAAGCCAAATTGGCAATAATCGGGGGAGGGACGTCCAATGTTACTAGGGAGCTGATGGATGAAATCCAAGGTCAGCACATGGAGAACAACATTGACCTCATGGGCTATCTGGACAGGGATGCGGCATTTCAACTGATAAAGTCGTCGAAGATATTCGTCTTTCCAAGCCACGAGGAGGGTTTTGGAATTGCCATCCTTGAAGCCATGGCTTGCGGGGTTCCTGTGGTCGCCTGGGACCTTCCAGTGTATAGGGATATTTTCCATGAAGGGATGCTGAGAGCACCAATGGGCGACATGGGGGCTTTTTCCAGGAACGTAACTGCTTTGCTGGATGATGAACGGGGGCGAAAAAAGGTAGGTGACAGCGCCAAGGCCCTTTCCAAGAGCTACAATTGGGAGAAGATATCATCGAGCGAGCGGGAAATAATCACTTCATCTTTTTAATACGATCCTCTGTCCAGGAGGGTGGGCTGCCATATGGCCACAAATAAATGAGTTTCCAATGTTCAACGGGATAGGGCATCCCACTAACCAGATGATAGGTGTGATCCCTATGCACACATAGAAGAGTATTCCGATCATGTTCAGTTCTATATCGAGTTTGTACCTCTGATGTGCAAAAGGATATTGAGAATCAAGGCATTCTTTAACCAGACTTGGACAGTTCATCACACTGAACTGAAAAGAAGCAAATAAAAGAGGGGGCGTAATGCCCCCATGTTTCGCTAATAAACTGTCCCACTAATCCAGCAGTTGGCTGTATATGTATTCCACATGGGGATTAGCCCAATAATTGGAAGCCATGTCCAATACATGTCGGAGAATCCTACATCCATTTCCTGATCCACGAAGACATTATGATGTTCTGTCTCCACAACATACCCAGGTTTGGCTACATAGGTGTGTTGCGGAACGTTAGATGGGATCCAGTTCCGATCTGGCAGGTCATGGTTCCACCTAATTGCCCCTTCTCCCGAATTACATTCGTTCGTTATTTGAACTTCACTTCCACTGTAGCTTATGCCTATCCCAATACTTCCCGAGGGTCCAGTAGCTCCAAGACCTGCCCCAATGTTGAAACTGATTGTCTGTTGGTTGAGGGTGGTCGGTGGGTTATGATCATAGATTTTATCTCCAGAGTGGGATGGATAATAGGCAAAACCATCATTGATCCAAAGATAGTCTGTGAACCATTCGCTACCCCATTGTTGTATCCCAGGTATGGCTTCGAAGTTCGTGTCAAAAGCATAGTATTGTTTTAACAAGCTGGAACCGTCTAATCTGTATGGCTTTATCTGGATATTTACTACACCATACGGGTTGAATGCATTCTGTGAATAGTAGGTTAGAGCATTCAATGGCGTCCATGTTCCTGAGCCTGTCGCCGCCATTGTGCTTTGAGCTTGAACGGTTTGGGCCTCATCCGCCTGGGCCTTGTCCAAACACTTAACGCTCCAATCATAAGCAAGCGCCGTACTCTGAATTAGGTCGGCATCCTGTTGGGCCTTTGAGAACATTGTCGCTGAGCCACCAATACACAAGGACTCTCCTTTTTCAGATACGGGATCAATATAGATGCCCACAGTAGGTGCATTTCTTTCAAAAAGGAAGGTAACGTTATGGCCCTCTATGGCCCTCTGTATGATATCACTCTTTGCCCCCACCACTACAACTGGCGAACCGGATTTGATTGCGTTCCAGATTGCCGAAATGGTTGAATCATCGACATTTCCTTTTGCCCACTGACCATCAATCATCAGGACGTTCTTAGTTTGTACACAGCTGGTAAGCTGTTCTTTGTCATCGAGCTTAATTACATTAGAGGTCCCGAAATCTAATCCTTTTATGATGGTATCTGTCGATTGAGAAGTTCCAAGTAGCGTCACGGGCCGATCTGTGAAGCCAATAGGCGTAGCCAATTCATTTTCGATCGAAGTTTCATTTTGTACTGTTGCAGCAGCACCAAGAGAGGGCATTATAAAAAGCCCTAGAACTCCACATATCACTGCTTGCATCAATAATACCCTTGTTTCTCTCATTTCCTCACTCACTGGTAAGTCGGGCAACATTCGAACTAAGCACCCCATATCCATCTCGAGAACTGCGCTCAAGAAGCTTAGGCAAGTATCCGTTCCGCCAATGTTTCCCCGATTCCTAGAACGGGGAATTATTATTTATATATGCTTACATAATTACCTAGAAATGAATTTGCTTTCCGCATTTGTTGTATTGACTAAAGGAAGAAAAAGTATCCAATATAGCTCTTTCCGACGTGCGATGGCATGTCGGCTTGGTGTATCACCATGCCAGACGATATATATCCGAGCACAACGTACATAGAGATTGGCCTCGGCTGAACGAGTGGTACGTCAAAACCGCTTTTAGCATGCCATCAACACAGCATCAGATGTCGACAGCACTATCATCGTAATCAGGTCGTTGTTTTGACATATAGCCCAGACCCGCCGAGACGAACTCCAACGCCTTGAGCGTTAAGACCCCTATAGCCAAAGCAGGCCGTTTGTAGAAGTTGCCCTGCATCAGGAAGATGCTAAATCGCTTCCTGACACTCATTTGGGCGGCTCCGTAATCACCATACTTGGCCCTATAAGCCTTAGCAGTCTTGCCATAGTAGTACTTCTTTCTCAACCAGTGGCCAAGTGTAAAATTATCCTCATGATGCAAGATGGGAGAGGCAATCCTTGCGCTAATCGAAAAACCCATCAGCTTGATTTTCTGGGGGAGGGTGGATTCCTCGAAAAAAATCACGCCCGTCTCAAATCCTTTCGCCCGTTCCGCAAGGTCACGGGGAAAGAAACGCGCCGACTCGATCTCCGTGCCCGCATAGTACTTGCGTTCATGGTCCCGCACCTTGACCCAATAGCTATTACCAACCGATCGTTCGGGGATTATTATGCCGCCGACCTGGATGGACCGTTCACAAATCGAAACACATTCTGAAATGACCGAGGAGGTCAGCTCCATGTCCGAGTCTATGAACGCTATATACTTGCCCTGGGCCAGATTTATCCCGTGGTTCTTGGCTTCAGCCCTTTCACAATCAATAAGCATCAATCGGGCGGAGTTATTCCCGGCTACGCCCGGTGTCCCATCCGTGGAATTCCTGTCAACAACGATAATCTCGATATTCTCGTAGCTCTGTTCCCGTATTGAGCGCAGACATGTTTCGAGCGATTCTCCTGGATTGTATGAGGGGATTATGACCGAGACGAGCGGTAGGCCATCCGTCATTTTTACACACTTTGCACGCCTCAGTATTTTAAGGCACTGCCAAGCGCGTGCGCTGAGAAGGTTCGGCGGGCCTTATTCTCCGATAACTGAATCCTGTGAAGATTCGGTGGGTGTGCGATAACGATATCATTTGTGAGATTGGACGTAAAGAGATTTTACGTTCATTAATATTATAAGTACAATTATAATAAACAGGGCGGGATGCAATATTCATTGACCAGACAGGAGGGGGTCAAAAGAATAGGTCTTTAAATCGTGCGTTCTATAGAACGCTGTTGCACAATAAGGGTGATGCTTATTGGACCTCAGTCTCGTCATCCCCGCATGCAACGAAGAGCAGCGCATCGGAGAAACGCTGATAGCATATGCAAAGGACCTCCGGGCGTCCGGCATCGATTTCGAGATCATCACGGAGATGGACGGGTGCACCGACCGCACCGCCCAAGTGGTGACGCGCCTGGGCTGCCTCTACCCCGAGATACGGGGGCTGGAGTTCGAGGACAAACTAGGCAAGGGCGGAGGGCTCGTAAAAGGGTTCGAGGCCGCCAGGGGAAATTATGTGGGCTTCGTGGACGCCGACGGACCGGTCCGCCCAGAAAATCTCATGAAACTCCTTGCGGAGGTCAGGAACGGGACCGATTTCGCTATTGCGTCACGACGAGCCAAGGGTGCCAAGGCATTATATCGAACCCGCCGCCGACAGGTGCTGAGCAGGTGCTTCAATCTCCTAGTGAGGATGATGTTCGCCCTGCCATACAAGGACACCCAGTGCGGCGCGAAGGTAATGAAAAGGGACGCCATAGAGAAGATGACGCAGGACATTCATGTCAACGGCTTCGCTTTCGATGTTGGCCTAATATACGCAGCCAGGAAGAACGGCTTATCCATCAAGGAGGTAGGCGTCAACTGGGAGGATAAGACCGGCTCCAAGGTCGACATAACTCACACCATCTTCGACATGCTGATTTCGGTAATCAAGCTCAGGATCTTCTTCAGTCCTTTCAAATCGCTGCTGACACACAACGGCAGGAGATCGGACGATAGCGCTGAGTGGGCCAACTGGCTGGACTAATCCAGCTTTTTTGTAGAGGACACCATCGACCAGACGGTCTTGTCCCCCTTGTCCAGCGTCACGTACACGGACGCGTAGACTCTAGCGGTCAGCTCCAGGACCATGGCCACGGCGGCCTTACCCAGGTGGCCGCGGCTGTCCTGGAGCAGGCCGACCAGCGCGGGGAAGAGGAACCGCATGTTCCAGGTGGGCACCTGGTAGTCGAACCTACGCTTCAGGTACTGCTCCCCGATGTTGACCCTGACCCTCTGCTCCCAGAAGTCCTCCAGGGTCTCGGGGCCCTTGTTCATGACCACTGCGTCGGGCGCGTAGGCCGTCCGGTAGCCCCTCCTTTCCAGCTCCATGCGTATGTAGTCCTCGTCGCTGCTCTGCCCCTGGGGGATCTGGAGCCCCGCGTTGCGGAAGGCGATGAACTCGCCGATCTTAGGGTGGAGGAGCGACAGGCGATGATGCATGGCCCAGAGCATGTGGACCGCGAATCCTATCGTAGTGTCCTTCGAGTTCACCGGCACGGGGCGGCCGCCGGCGGCCCCCACTTCGGGGTCGTCGAACAAGGCAATTAGGGCCCCCAGCGCTCCAGGCGCGAGGTTGTTGTCGGCGTTCACAAGGGCGAGGATGTCCCCCTTGGCCATGGACATGAACAGGTTCACCGCGGAGATCTTCCCTTCCCGCTTCGGCTGGACCAACAGCCTGACCCTGCTATCCCTGGCGACGAACTCCCCGACCACCTCATCGGTGCGGTCGGTCGACGCGCTGGATATGACGATGACCTCCAGCAGAGATGCGTTGCTGAGCTCCTGCGATAGTATGGACTTGAGGGAGCGCCCGATATTGTTCTCCTCGTTATAGGCGCATACGCCCACCGAAACGGTCCTCATCGCAGTGGACAAATCCCTCGTGGTAGATATCCTTGGCGTTCCGGACGACCAGCGGCCCGTCCACGCGGCGTCGAGGCCACCGACGCGCGGCAATCATTATCTCCCTGCAGGTACCATCAATATACCGTTGCTTAGGGCGGCTTAAAAGGGGAACGCGATAGTGCCATCGAGAGAGGGACCCGGAGGACCTTGGCCCTCAGTGCGGGGGCGCTATTGCCAGCAAGACCGCGCGCGCCCGGTAACATGCATAGCTATTTACGGGCGTTAAGCCGGTAAGGAAAAGATATATACAGCATAGGGGTATCGCAAGTGGACATGTCAGCCAGCAGCGAAACTGGTGGGGAGCTAACCGTTATTTTGCCCACTTTGAACGAGGCTGAGAACATAGTTCCCATGGTGAACGCCGTCTCGGAGCTTTTCCCAGCCTCCAAGATCCTCGTTGTTGACGACAATTCCAATGATGGCACGCCCGAAAAGGCCCAGGCCATCCAGGCCGAGCCGGGCAGAATAAGGGTCATAAAGCGGGACCCCTCGGACAAGGGCCTCACCGCCAGCATCATGGACGGCATCCTGAACACTGACACCAAGTACTTCGTGGTCATGGACGCCGACTTCCAGCACCCCCCGGAGAGGATTGGGGCGATGCTCGCGTCCCTCCAGGAGGGTAACCAGCTGGTCATCGGGGTGCGGGAGGACAAGATGAGCATGATGTTCTACCGGCAGTTCGCCTCCTGGGGCGCGAACGCCATGGCCAGCTTCTATCTCTGGTGCAAACGCCAGCCCGGCTCCGCGGATACTATGTCCGGCTTCTTCGGCGGGGAGGCCGCGCTATGCCAGAACATCATCCGGGAGAATGACAAGAGGTTTGAGAGGCAGGGCTTCAAGGCGCTGTTCGACCTCCTCAAGTTCGCCCCCCGGGATATCAAGATCGACGAGGTCATCTTCAAGTTCAGCACCAGGCGCAGCGGGGAGTCCAAGCTTAACTCCCGCATCGTCCTGTCGATAATGAAGCAGTGCGGAGTGGTCGGAAGGACCATGGCCACCCTGTCCGTGGTCTTCCTCCTGAGCACGTGGGGCAGGATGGTCACTGCCATGGGCCTCGGCCTGTTGTCCACCGTGGTGGCCATCATGTTCCTGGGAGAGATGACCCACAACTTCTACTTCAACACGGTGCTGGCCCTGATGGGGGCGATCGTGTTCATGGTGACGGCCAACGAGCTGGCCATAAAGCTGATCGGCATCAGGGACAGCATATCCCGAGGGATCATGCTCATCGCCATAGCGTTCATGGGGTACATCCTGAACCTGTTCATGTCGTTCACCCTGAACGAGGACCTCTTGGGAATAGCGGTGATCCCGTCGCTGCTCGGCCTGACGGTAGCGTTCAGCTTCGATGTGATCAGCGCGCACATCCACCGGCCGGCCCGCATCTGAGCCTCACTCGCCCAGGACCTTCTCGTACACCCGCAGGGTCCGCTCGGAGACCGCGGCGCCTGAGAAAGAGGACGCGTATTCGATCCCTTCCCTCACCACCTTCTCCCTGGCCTCGTCGTCCGTCAGTAGCCAGTGCATCTTCTCCGCCATGTCAGCCTCATCCCGGCAGGGTATGGCATGCCTGGTCACCTCATGGGGGACCATGGCCCCTTCGAGGGTGAGCACCGGCACGCCGCAGGCCTGGGCTTCCAGTATGGGCACTCCGAAGCCCTCCTGGAGGCTGGGGAACCCGAACACCGTGAAGGAGTTGTAGGTCTCGGTGATCCTGTCCTCGAGGATCTCGCCCTTGAAATCGACCAGCGAACCCACCCCAAGCTCCCGGGCCAGGGACATCAACCAGTCCTTGTCGGGCCCCTCCCCGCATATGATCAGCCTGCATTCGGGCATGCGGTGCCGCTCTTGCATGATGGCGAACGCGCGTATCAGGAACTCCACGTTCTTGCGCTTCTTCAGGGCCCCGAAGTACCCAACCGCCCTGCCGGTCTTGGCCATGGGGCGGCACAGGGGGGAGATCGATTGAAGCACCACCGTGATGTCCTCCTCCCTGACCCGGTAGTGCTCCATCAGCTCCTTCTTGGTCTGCTCGGAGATGCAGATGAAGTGGTCCGCGTACCTCACGGCGAGCTCGGTGCCGAGAGTGTAGAACCGCCTGAAGACAGCCTCGGAGGGCGAGCCGGGGGGAGTAAGGTCCACGTGGTGTATGGTCACCACCTTCTTGCCCTTCAGGAAGGGGAAGAGGACCGCCTGGGAATCGGTGAGGGCGTGGTAGAGGTCGGCCCGGAACATCTTCCTCGGCAGCCTCAGCAGCGGCAGGATGATGTCGTAGTAGGGCGGGCTGATCAGCGAGCTCGAGGGGCGCACCGGCAGGGGGGAGTCCTGGTTGATCAGTCCCACGTCGGCCCCGAGGGACCTGAGCCCATAGTACAGGTTATGGGCATATCGCTCGAACCCGTTGGTGGGCTTGTCGTCCAGCCTCCTGGTAAGCAGCACTGCTCTCATTCACCTTCCTCCGGCGTAGAGCGTAAGGCGGCGCGCCACTAATATTTATCTTCCTGGTCCCGCCGGGAGGCGAGGGTCCGTTATGCGCATGTATTTACCGATAGGCGTGACATCTATTCTCAATCGATGACACTGCAGTTCGAGATACGTGTTCAGAACAAGCCGGGTGATGTTGCACGGATCGCCGAGGTCCTGTCCAAGAACTCGGTCAACATCCGAGGGATCTCGACCGACATGGGCGCTCCCCAGCCCATCATAAGGGTGGTGACCGATGACGAGGCCAGCGCCAGGAGCGCGCTGAAGGCGGCCAAGCTGGAGTTCTCCGAGAGGCCCGTCGAGGTGGTGTCCCTTCCCGATCGCCCGGGCGAGCTGGCCAAGCTCGCCAGGTCACTTTCCAAGGCCGGCCTGAATATCGAGTCCATGTACATCCTGGGCAACACCGGCTCCTCAGTGGAGGAGATCGCGGTGGCCGTCGACAACATCGAGAGGGCCAGGGAGGTCTTCATGAGGATCAGGGCCTGAGCCCCGCTCCCGCCGGAACGGCGGCTGCCGATGGTATAACCGGCATCAGCGCGCCTCCGCGGCGTGCATGTCAGGGACATCTCTGATGATAGCATAGAGAAGATGGCGTCCCGCCATCGGCCCGGTACGCCAGAGCTTACTCCAGGGTCCTGTTCTCGACCACGGAGGAGGCGTCCAGGCGCACCCTGTCCCCCAGGACGCTGTCCATGATCCTGGCCCCCGGCCCGATGGTGCACCCTTCGCCCAGCAAGCTGCCCTTTATCTCGCAGCCCTCGCCCAGGACGCACCCGCCCATTACGAAGGAGTCAGATATCGTGGTGCCGGCGCCCACTTCCACGGCGCCGCCCACCGCGCTGCGGTCGAGGAGCGAGCCTTTTCCCAGCACGGTCTTGCTGCCCACGTACGCGGGCCCGCGGACCTCGCTCCCTCTGGCGGTGAAATCGGCCCCCACGATGCGGCCGGTGCTCTTGGCCCCGTCCACCTTGATGGCCTGCCCCTTCCGCTCGGCCATGCGCACGTTGGCGTCCAGCAGGTCCCGGGGCCGGCCGATGTCCTTCCACAGCCCCTCAATCTTGGAGCCGTAGATCGGCCTCCCCAGCTCTAGCAGGCGGGGGAACAGCTGCTTGGAGAAGTCGAACTTCTCCCCTTCGGGGACGTGGTCCAGGGCCTCCTTCTCCAGGACGTATATCCCGGCGTTGATGAGGTTGGAGAACACCTCCTCGGTCCGGGGCTTCTCCTTGAACCGGACGATCCTGCCGTCGTCGTCCAGGCCCACGATGCCGAACTCCTCGGGGCGGTCCACGGTGGTCAGGGCCATGGTGGCCACCGCCTTCTTCCGGCGGTGCGCTTCCACCAGGGAGCGTATGTCCACGTCGGCAAGCACGTCGCCGCTAGCCACCACGAAGGTGCCGTCCAGCTTGTCCTCCAGCAGCTTCACCGCCCCGGCGGTGCCGGCCGGCTGGTCCTCCAGGGCGAACTCCAGGTCCACCCCGAACCGGCGGCCGTCGCCCAGAGCGTCGAGCATGTCCTGGGAGCGATAGCCGCAGGTCAGGTAAACCTTGGCCGCGTCGGCGTCGGCCAGGGACCTGATGACGTACTCCACGCACGGCCTGCCCAGAATGGGCAGCAGCGGCTTGGGCCTGGTGTTGGTCAACGGCCGCAGCCTGGTGCCCTCGCCGCCGGCCAGTATGACTGCTTGTATCCGGTCGTTCATCGTCATCAGCTTCTCGGCCCCGCTCCACCGTCGGGGGCCGCCACCTTGGGAAAGGTGCGGTGCATCCCGCCCCAGGTCTCAAAATGGAGGCGCCGATATATTAAATGGCGGGGTCTAGCACACCAGCTTGGCCACGTTGTCCCCCTTCCTGGCACCCACCGCCCTGGCCACGGGATGGCACTTCGCCCGCATGAGGTAGGCGATGGGGCGGTAGGCGGAATCAGACAGGGACTCGAAGTTGGCCATGCCCTTGGCGATGATGAGATCGGCCCGGGACAGCTCGCCCCTGAGCCGGTCGCCCATGCGCTGGGGGTCGAGGCCGACCGCGAACATGCCAGTGCCGATGACCTCGTCGAACTCGCCGTGGACCCCGGAGGCCTTGGCGTCCTTCAGGGTCACGTCAGTGAGGACCGGCTCCCCCTTCACCACGCCCACCACGGTGGCGCCGAGGGCCTTGATCTCGCGCACCAGCAGACGGTCCAGGACGTCCTCCCCGCAGTTGTCTAGAAGGTACACTGCCCTCTTGGACGGCCCCAGCAGCGCCCGCATGCCCGGAACGTCGTTCACCCCCAGCGGCTGGCTGATGAGCGACCCGAAGGCCCTGGACAGCTCGTCGGGGTCCTCCAGCCCTTGGATGCCGAAGTCCATCACGTTGCCGGCGATAGCGACCTTCACCGCTGCCTCCAGACGGTCCTCGGACCTTTCGATGAACGCCTCCGCTTCCGGCAGCAGCTCGCTGGCCACCTCCACGCTGCGGGCCTTCAGCCCCTCGTAGGGATCGGCGCGGCCCAGGATCTTATAGGCGCGCTTGTGCACCAGGGTGGCGAGCCGGGCGGAGTTGACACCGGGACGGAAGCCCTCGTCCAGTATCTTCAGGGAATCGGCCATGGCCGCCCGGGCCTTCTTGGGATCGCACAGGTTGGCCTCGAACAGGACTCGCCCCAGCAGGCAGGGGACGCACTCCGGGTCCATCTCCATGCCCAGCTCCAAGATGCTCCAGCATGATTAGTTTTTCGCTTCGTCCTCCGCTGCAAGGGCATGAAAAACAAGGACGCCTTCCCGGGCGGCGTCCGCCCAATTTTTTTGAAGATAACTATTCTGTCAAATAAGTTAATATCGGCTCTCGGCTTTCAGGCCAGTGAGGATATCGTGGCGGAATCGACAACTCTTCGCGTCGCCAGCGCTCAACACCAATCGGAGGTCGGCCTGGGACGTGCCCGGATCGACACCCAGACCCGGAAAGACATCGATGTTGACATGGGTGACTTCATCGAGATAGTGGGCAAGAGGAGAACGGCCGCCAAGGTGTTCCGGGCCTCCGCCGAGGACGAGGGCAAGGGCGTCATCGCCATCGACGGCATGGTCCGCTCCAACGCCGGGGTGTCCATCGGGGAAAAGGTCACCGTGCTCAAGGCCGAGACCCAGCCAGCGACAAAGATCACGGTGGCGCCGAAGATACCCCCGGGCAAGAGGGTCCGCTTCGGCCAGGGAGTGGAGGAGCTGTTCAAGAAGGGACTGAGCAACCGCCCCCTGGTGAAGGGGGACGCCATCATCATCCCCAACATAGCCCTGATGGGAGGGTTCCTCCCGTTCGTGGTGACCGGCACGCAGCCCTCCGGAGTAGTGGTGGTGGGCGGCCATACCGAGCTAGTGGTGAAGACCGAGCCGGTGGAGACCGTCGAGACGGCCACCATGTCGGTGACCTACGACGACGTGGGCGGCCTGGAGGACGAGCTGAAGCGGGTGAGGGAGATCATCGAGCTGCCGCTCAAGCACCCCGAGCTGTTCGACCGCCTGGGCATCGACCCTCCCAAAGGGGTTTTGCTGTACGGCCCGCCCGGGACCGGAAAAACGCTCATCGCCAAGGCCGTGGCGAGCGAATCGGGCGCCAACTTCTTTTCCATCAACGGGCCGGAGATAATGTCCAAGTACTACGGCCAGAGCGAGGAAAAGCTCCGCGAGAAGTTCGAGGAGGCCGAGAAGGCCGCGCCATCCATCGTGTTCATCGACGAGATCGACTCCATCGCGCCCAAGAGGGAGGAGGTGACCGGAGAGACGGAGCGCCGCGTGGTAGCGCAGCTGCTCACCCTGATGGACGGGCTGGGCGGTAGGGGGCAGGTCATCGTGATAGGGGCGACCAACCGCGAGGACTCCATCGATCCGGCGCTCCGCCGTCCCGGGCGGTTCGACCGGGAGATAGAGATCGGGGTCCCCACGCTGGCGGGGAGGAAGGAGATCCTGCAGATACACACCAGGGGCATGCCGCTGGACGGGGACGTGGACATCGACTCCCTGGCCAATGTCACCCACGGCTTCGTGGGCGCCGACATCGCCTCGCTGGCCAGGGAGGCGGCCATGAAGTGCCTGGGCCGCTTCGTCCCCGAGTTCGAACTGGACAAGCCCATTCCCCCGGACGTGCTGGAGACCATGCGCGTTACGCAGGCCGATTTCAAGGAGGCGCTCAAGGACGTGGAGCCGTCGGCCATGCGCGAGGTGGCCGTGGAGGTCCCTCAGGTCGGCTGGGAGGACATCGGCGGCCTGGAGGACATCAAGCGCCTGCTCAAGGAGATGATCGAGCTCCCCCTGGAGAGCCCCCAGTCCTTCAAGCGGCTGGGCATCCGCCCCGGCCGCGGGGTGCTGCTGTACGGCCCGCCCGGGACGGGAAAGACCCTTCTGGCCAAGGCCGTGGCCAACGAATGCAAGGTGAACTTCATCTCCATCAAGGGACCGGAGATAATGTCCAAGTGGGTCGGGGAGTCGGAGAAGGCGATCCGCCAGATCTTCAAGAAGGCCAAGCAGGTCGCGCCGTGCATAGTGTTCCTCGACGAGATCGATTCCATCGCCTCCCGGCGGGGCTCGTCGCCGGAGTCCAACGCCACCGAGAGGGTGGTGAACCAGCTCCTCACCACCATGGACGGGTTCGAGTCCCTGGACCGCGTGACGGTGATCGCCGCCACCAACCGGCCGGACATCGTGGACCCCGCCCTCCTGAGGCCGGGCCGCTTCGACCGCCTCGCCCTGGTCCCGGTCCCCGACCAGGCCGCCCGCCTGGGCATACTGAGGATCAATACCAGGGACATGCCCCTGAACGGGGTGGACCTGGAGCACATAGCGTCCCGGACAGAGGGCTTCGTGGGAGCGGACCTGGAGGCGCTGTGCAGGGAGGCCGCCATGGCCGCCATGCGCGAGGACCGCGACAGCGAGATGGTGTCGGGGCGGCACTTCGAGGGTGCGTTGAAGATCGTCAGGGCGTCGTCGACCAAGGATGTCATGAAGTGGTACGAGAACTTCGCCAGGTCCCTGGAGACCGTGCCGGTGAAGTGGCAGGACCCTGGGGTGTACCGTTAGAACGGGGGCCCGCGTCACTCGCCGGCGAGGTACCTGATGATCCGCCCGTACACCTCGGGGTTCCTGGCGTCCTCGCCGCCCGCGTCGATGTTGGGGTTGTCGTTCACCTCGATGACGATGTACTTGCCGTCGACCTCCTTGATGTCCACGCCGTAGAGGCCCTTGCCGATGGCCCTGGACGCTTTCAGCCCAGCCTCGATGAGCTTGGGGTCGACGGCCTTGAGGTCCTGCGCCTCGATCTTCGCCCAGGTGACGTGCCCGTTGTCGCTCCGCTGGATCTTCCAGTGGTTGCCGGGCATGACGTACTTGCACACGAACAGCGGTTCGCCGTTGAGGGTCGTGACCCTCCAGTCAAAGCGGCTGGGAATATACCTCTGCACCACTATCTCGTCCGCCCTCCGGTAGTACTTCCGGGCCACCTCCTCGAACGCGCTTGCCGAATCCACCTTGTCCACGTGCATCGAGAAGGAGGTGTGCGGCGCCTTGAGGACCAGGGGAGAGCCGAGCTCGTCGAACAGCTGCTCCATGGTCCTCCGGTCCAGCTCCCTCTTGCCCACGAACCTGGTTTCCGGTATCGGCACGTTCTCGCGCATCAGGTGTAGGTACATGTTGATCTTGTCGCAGCAGATGATGATAGAATCAGGGTCGTCGATGACCGTCATGCCGTGCAGCTCCGCGGTCCTCGCCGCGACGTATGCGGCGTTGAGCGGGTCGGTGAGCGACCGGATGAACAGCGCGTCGTACATCGGTATCTTCCCGATGTCCGCGCGGAACACGTACTCCAGCTTGTGCCCGAGCTGATGCGCGGCCAGCTTGAAGTTGGCGAGGGCGGTGAGCTCCTCGGCGCGGCTGACGGTGTAGCGCTCTACAAAACAGGCTATATCTGCCATTCGTTCGCCTTCCTGAGGAGCTTCAGCTCCTTCGAGCCCAGCTCATGCAGGGGCAGGGGCTCGATGGCGGAGAGCATGATCTCGCCGTTCTCGATCACCCTGAGGCTGCAGATCGGAAGATGGAAAAGGTCCCACACCTGGGCGGCCATGGTGGACAGCTCGTCGCAGGTGGTGTTGCCCATGACGCACTTGTACTCGCGCACGGCCACGTCCTCGGAGATCTTCTGCACGCAGATGGCGTACTTGTAGTTCCGGGTCATGGACTTGGAGATGCGCTTGACGTGCCCGGCCTTGTACACCACGCTGTGCTTCTTCATGAAGGGGTTGATGGGGTACACGATGGCGGGCGGCTCAAAATAACCGTTGGATATGTAGTAGTCGGGGACCTTGATCCCCGCGGCCTTGGCCCTCTCCATGCACAGAGGGACCACATAAGCGTCCAGCGACTCCTTGATGGTGGGGTATACCTTCACGCCGGCGATCTCCGCCTCGACGCTCCCATAATGCCCCTCGCTCATATAGCGATAGTCTCCGAGTATGTTCACGAAGGCGCTTCCATTCTCGACAGGGGACCATTTGTCGCGGCTAAGCAATCTAAGACCATCTCGCCTTTGCACGACGTAATGCCCATGTGATTATAAAACTTGCCCGCTCGTTGTTCCAGCGCAGATCCCGCCTTCTCTGCCAGGGGGAGCAGTGCATGAACGTCCCGCGGCCGCTTCCCGGCCGCGACGCGCGCGTGTTGTTCTCGAGCACGATCAATCCTCCAGCTTGCGGGTTATGACCAGGGAGATCTCCTCGAGATCGCGGGTCTCCCCGTACAAGCGCTTCAGCCTGGCCATGATGTCCGCCGGCAGCTCTCCCCTGAGCAGTCCGCAAAGGAGATACCTCTCACTGTCGCTCAAATAGAACGTCTTTCCCATCAGATCTCATCCGCCTCATCGACCCGGGCTGGGTCGTGGTGCCCGAACATCACGGGGGAGGGGGCGCCCAATGGCACTAGGAGTATGGAAGGTCCGATATGCCCCGCTCCCCCCTCTAAAAGGGTAGCTGCCTGCCGACATGACTACCGGTCATCTCATTTCCGTGTTCAGTGTTGTATTCCGAATTCTGAAAGGGAGTGCAAGTATTTATTAGTTTTCGGTGTTCAAAATTGAATACTGGATAATCAGGTATAACATGAAGAGAGAGGTTCGGTTTTCTAGATGGAACAGGCGGCCAAGGCCGACGTCACGATACTCGACGAGACATCCGCGGTGAGCATCCTTTTGCTCATTGACAAGAGGGGAGAGGCCCGGGCCTACGACCTCAGGCAGATAGCCGGCGGTTACGACCGCATGAAGAACCTGACCAGGAGGATGGAGTCGATCGGCCTGCTCAAGATACGCATCGAGGAGAAGCCGCGGTTGACCTACCTGTATTCTCTTACCCCCAAGGGCAAGAAGGTCGCACAGAAGCTGGTCGAGATAGACCAGCTCATCCGCACCCCCTGAGAGGTGTTCTCTCGGCAAGTCAGTATGCAGTGACACATTCCTCGACCGGGCGCCTGAGCCGGTATTCCTTGACATCATGGCATTCCCCGCCGCACTCGTCGCAGGCGGCCGGGTCGTCCATTCCGAGGTCCTTCGACAGGTCCTCGATCGCCATCTCCTTGAAGCGGATGATGAGCGCCGCCGTCTCCTGGAGCGGCCCGCACCGATGCCTCATCTCCGGCCTGACCCTGGCGGCCTGCCGTTCATACAGGAGCTCGAGCAGCTTTTCCACCTGGAGCCGGTCGTGTATGTCCATCATTACCCTCACCTTCGACACGCATCGGATAAGGACATATGACTGGTTTTCGGGGAGGTGCCCGAAAGTGCCCCTGAGCGTGTGCCGCGGGGCGCGCCCTTTTCACCAGTGCTCCGAACGTTCTAAAAATTCGATACGATGATCTCACATGGCCGAAAGATCCCGCTATTCTTGCCGAGATCAAGGCTTCTGGAGTTATACCGGAAGATATGCTCCGATCAGGCCAGGCGGTCCTTCTCCGACATGCCCGGCGGCTCCGGCGAGAGCAGGCCAACGGAACGCAGCTCTCTGGAGATCCTGACGATCGCCGCTTCCACGTCCATCGGTTTTTTCGCCCCGGTGCAGACCAGCCTTCCCGACCCGAACAGCAGGATAACGACCTTGGGGTCGTCCAGGCGGTACACCAGCCCGGGAAACACCTCCGGTTCGTACTCCACCTTTTCGAGGCCCAGGGAGATCACCGTCGAGGTCAGGTTGATGGGCTGCTCGAGGTCGGCCGAGGCAACGATGTTCTGGACCTCATAGGCCGGAGAGCCGGTGAGGGGGATCCCGGCGTCCTTCAGGCTCTCTGTGACCATTTGTATCGCCTGCTTTACGTCCCCTATCGACTTGGAGCCGGTACAAACGATCTTCCCGCTTCGGAAGATGAGGGTCGCTGTCTTCGGCTTCTTCAGCCGGAAGACCAAGCCAGGAAAGGATTCCGGTTCGTACTCCGCGTTTTCCATTTCCACGACGAGCTGGGTTAGATCAAGCTCGGTCCCCAGATCGGCAGACGCTACTATGTTCTGGATCTTGTATTTCGGAATAACAAAGCCCCTGTAACTGTAAAACGATTCATGTATATGTGACGACGGTCGAGCGGGGGCTGCGAGCGAGATGAGATAGGGAAGGCGCTGGCCATTTTAATGGAGGGGACGCTCCCGATAGTTCCATTGGGATGCAGATGTCCCGCTCGGGGCGGTCGGTAAAAAACCTGTGAAGGGGGGTTTTATTTTCACAAGGCTGAACGCGGAGGGCCCGCCTTTTTCCTTCCCGCACCACAGGATGGATAGTGATAAATAAGGACAAACAGTTGCATCCGATAGTCAGAATTCAAATAGGCATGAGGGTGCTGGGATGAGAAAATTCATTACTGAGCTCAAGGGAAAGACCGTTATGACCAATGACGGGCAGATCCTAGGCATGATCGAGAACTTCCTGATCAACACCTCCAGCGGAGACATCCAGAACGTTCTGGTGGTGCCCGCGGAAGAGGTCGAGACCAGGCTGTACAAGACCGACCCCCAGGGAAGGCTGGTCCTGCCCTTCAGCGAGATGAGGGCGGTCCGCGACGTCGTGGTCATGGCCGGGACCAACGCCTGAAGCGTTCCCACTGTTTTTCTATGAGGGAGACCCCCTCACCTTCACTTTCTCTGACCGTTCGTTCTCCCAGCCCGCCTGCCGCCCTCACTCCGCGAGCCGCTTGGACATATAGACCCCGTCCCGCTGGTAGCCCAGCGAAGCATAGTAGCGTCGCACCCCCACGCCGCTGGTGACCCTGATCCTCTCGCACCCGGCGTCCGAGGCCGCTTCCTCCGCCCTCGCCATGAGATCTTTGCCGACCCCGCGGTGCTGCCATCCCACCCCCGCCCCTTTTAGCGGCACGAGCCTTCCGAACACCTTCAGCTCCCTGATGCTAGCCAGGGGGGAACCGTCGGTCCTCAGGCGGACATAGCCGACCAGGGCGTCCTGCTCCGGCAGCTCGAAGGATATGAAGCTCTCCGCGCCTCCCGAGGCCTCGTACCTCTGCACCTCGAGCCGCAGCTGGTCGACGGTGTAGTCCCGGATGCCTTTCAGGCCGACCTCGCGGCACCGGATGCACCGGCACTGCCGCCCTTGCGAGCGCATGCGTTCCTTGATCAGCTCGCGCAGGTGCCCCTTGTCCACCCCGGCCTCGATGAGCGGTACCGGGATGTCACGCTGGATCCTCTGGATCCTGACCCACGGCGGCACCAGGCGCTTCATCTCGGCCATGATCTCCACCGCCTCCTCGGTGGTGTAGGGGCGATACTCCCCCCGGGCCCACATATCGTAGAGCTTGGTCCCCTTGACCACCAGGGTGGGGTACAGCTTCAGCATGTCCGGCCGGAAGACGGGGTCGTCGAACATCCTGCGGAAGCTCTCCAGGTCCTTCTCCGGCGAGGAGCCGGGCAGCCCGGGCATGACATGGTAGCACACCTTTAGCCCGCTGCGCTTCGCCACCCGGGTGGCGTCGATCACCGCTTGGAGGCCGTGGCCGCGGTTCACCGCGCGCAGTATCGCCTCGTCCAGTATCTGCACTCCCATCTCCACCCTGGTCATCCCGAGCGCCATGGACAGGGCGACCTGCTCCTCCGTCATGGCGTCCGGGCGGGTCTCGATGGTCATCCCGATGCAGCGGTGCCCGGCCGTCTCGTTGGCAGCCTGAGCTTCCTCGAGGCTCGGGGACACCTCGCCATTCATGGCCTCGAAGCACCTCTTTACGAAGTCCACCTGGTATTCCCGGGGGCGGGAGGTGAAGGTGCCTCCCATCACTATGAGGTCGATCTTGTCGGTGGGATGCCCGATGGCTTCCAGCTGCTCGATGCGCCCCCTTGTCTGCTCATAGGGGTCGAAGCCGTAGGACTCCCCCCTCCGGGCGGCAGGCTCCTTGCCGGTGTACGACTGGGGAGAGCCGGACTCCACTCCCCCGGGGCAGTAGACGCACTTGCCGTGCGGGCACGGGGCGGGGGACGTCATTACCGCCACCACCGCCACCCCCGATAGCGTGCGCACCGGCTTGAGGCGCAATATCTCCTCCACCAGGGGCAGGTCGTCCTCGCTGACCAGCGCGAGGGTCTCGGAGTTCGGCGGCACCCCCGGCAGAGCGTACTTCCGGCACAGATCTATCTTGGCCCTCTGCAGGTCGTCCTTGTTCCTTATCCTGCCGTCCAGTATCGATCGTATGATCTCTTCGTGATATCCCACACCAAACACAGATGCTCCCGATCACCTATAGTATACCCGGTTGTCCTCTTTCTCTTCCTGCTCTTCCTTGGGGGCGAGGGTGATCACGTCGATCAGCAGGATGGCGTGGTAGGGGATGAAACGCACGTGGCCGGCGTCCTCGCCGTGGGACTCGTCCAGCTTCAGCACCAGTGCGGTCTCGTTGGCGAAAGCGGCGTAGCCCCGGAACTCCCCCACGGACACCACGGCCTTCTCGTTCTCGCCTCCCATGCTCATGATGCGGTACTTCGATCCTATGGTTATCATCTGCTCGATATCTTTCACAGGCATCCTGTCATCCCTCCATCAGCTTCTGGAAGTGGTCCACCGTCTCGCGGTAGTTGCGCATGGCCATATCCACGTTGGCCTCGGTGAAGCTCCAGGCCTTGCGCAGGTCCCCGTAGCGAATGCGGTATCCCTTCTTCATGCCCCCCTCCCTCTCCGTCTCCACCTCTTCGAGGATGTCGATCCCCTTAAGCTTGTTGAGATGGCGATATATGGTCGGCTTGGTCGTCTTCAGGTACGCCGCCAGCTCCTCCACCGTCCAGGCCCGCTTCGGGTTGCGCATGAAGCAGTCCATGAACAGGCGGTACGGGACGCTGTCCTGGGTATCGATTACGTTGGTCTTGGGGTTATAACCCTTGGGCAGATAGCCGATGTGCGTAAGGAACTGCAGGGCGATGTCATCCACGTCGCTCAGGGGGGTGAGCGGCGTGTTGCTCTCGACGTTAAGCTCGAACATTTTTGGTCAATGTGAGATATTTTTCAAGCTAATAGCTTTTATTATCCGAGGCGGGGCCTTTCGAACGATCTCGGGTCATCGAGCGGGGGCGCTCGAACATTTTTATGTAGAAAAGGGAGACATCTGTACAATCAGCCCTGGAATTTGTATCAATAGGATAAATTTAGCCATATAATGAAAAAATCATTTATACGTTTTTCTCGGTATTGTTGTAGGTTCTTACTATGCAAAGAAAATACATAGCCGTAGCAGCCGTGGTCGTGGTCGCGGCATTGGTCGTTGCTGGCTTATTCTTGTCTGGAGCGGTCAACTTAGGCGGCAAGACCATCAAGTACACCGATGTCGCGCCAGTGGATCAGCAAGCTCAGATCCAGTCGGGCAACATTGATGGCGGGGTCAGCTGGGAGCCCTACGTGTCGGACTCCATCTTGGCCGGCACCGCCCATGCCCTAGTGTGGTCCGGTGATATCTGGCCGGACCATCCATGCTGTGTCGTGGTGGCTGACGGCGACTTCCTGAACTCCAACCCGGACGCTGTCAATAGGGTCCTGAAGGCGCATATCGAAGCGAATCTCTGGATTGCCGACGCCATAGCCAACAAGGAAACCAATCCAACCAACTACACTCTACTGCTGCAGATCGGAGCCAGCTTCAGCGGCCGAAGCACCGAGGTCGTGGACAGCTCGCTGCAGCACATGAAGCTCACCTACAACATCACCTCAGAGAGTGTGGCCTACTTCAAGCAGTTCACCGAGGACTATGTGGACGCTGGCCTCATACAGAGCAACAGGGTTTCCGATGTCAACAGCTTCGTGAACGGCCTTATTGATGCTACCCATCTCGAGGCTGCAGCCAACATCCAGCCGGTGGATGATGGCTTCACCCCCATCACCGTTCGTATCGGCTACCTTCAGGGCGACCTTCACCAGTTCGCCAGAGTGGTGGCCGAGAACATCGAGGTAGGAGGCGGCAAGAGCCTGTTCGCGACATATGGCATACAGACCGCCCTGCCTGATGGTGCGACCGTTGGAGGGTATAACAATGGCGGCGCGGTCATGACGGCCTTCGCTAGCAGCGAGAACCTCATAGATATGGCCTACCTCGGCGCTCCTCCGGTCCTCCTGAACCACGCCAACCAGGGCATCGACGTCAAGATATTGTCCCTGGCCAACACCGAGGGGTCCGCACTGGTGATCAGCGGGGATAGGAGTATCGAAGACCTGGACGGCCTCGTCATAGGTCAGCCAGGATCGTCTTCCATCCAGTACCTTCTCCTGGTAGCCATTGCGGACAAGTATGGATACGATCTCGTGAGGGGCTGAGCCCCTACAAACCTTTTTATTTTTTAATCTTGTAAGGTGGCCTCAGTATGACCGATTCCTTCGGATGGCTCCATAAGCCGAGCTTGGAAAGGCGCGACATCACCAAGCTGGCGCTTATGATCTCGTCCCTGCCCATTTTCATAGCCGCCTGGTGGCTGGCGGCATCATATCTCCAGGGCCAGGGGCAGTTCTACCTTCCCACCCCTCCGGAGGTATGGGGGGCGCTGGTCCAGGCCTGGACCCGGGACCCTGTCACCGGTCAGTCACTACTTACCAATATCTTCTCGAGCTTGAGCAGGTTCCTTAGCGGGTTCGCGCTGGCCTTGCTGGTGGCGGTGCCCCTCGGCCTGGCGATAGGGACCATTTCATACGTTGACGCGTTCACCCGGCCGATCATCGAGATCCTGCGGCCGGTGCCGCCCATTGCATGGGTCGTCTTCCTGCTCCTGGCATTCGGCCTGTTCTGGGGGCCCGTCATCACCATATTCATTGGGGTGTTCTTCCCCCTACTCTCGAACATTATCTTCGGCGTCAGGAGCGTGGACCCCATATTGATCGACGCGGCCAGGACCCAGGGCGCCTCCGGAATCCAGCTGTTCACTAAGGTCATATTTCCTTACGCCGTGCCGTACATAATGACGGGCATCAGGATCGGCGTGGGCATCGGCTGGATGTGCATCGTGGCCGCCGAGCTCATTGCCGTGAGGGGCGGGGGCGTGGGAGTTCTCATCACTGCCGGGCAGAGCATCGGGCGGTATGACATCATGTTCGCAGGAATGATCACGGTGGGAGTGCTGGGAATAATCACGCTGGCCATCAGCAACTATGTGGAGAAGAAGGTGGACGCATGGATGGGAATGGCCTGATACTCACCATAGACAACCTGGACAAGACCTTCCCGAGGGACGGCAAGGACATGCTGGTCCTAGACGATTTCAGCATGGACGTAAAGGAGGGCGAGTTCGTCTGCATCCTCGGTCCTTCAGGCAGCGGCAAGACCACTATCCTGCGCCTCATCGCGGGGCTCCAGGCCCCCACCTCCGGGAGCATGAAGCTCCGGGGCAAGGAGATAACCGAGCCCGGTTCAGACCGCGGCATGGTGTTCCAGGAGTTCGCCCTGTTCCCCTGGCGCAGCGTGAAGCGGAACGTGGAGTTCGGCCTGGAGATCAGGGGGATGCCGGCCGAGGAGAGAACGAGGATATCAAAGCACTACATCGACCTGGTCGGCCTGACCGGCTTCGAGAATTCTCACCCCAACCAGCTGTCCGGGGGCATGAAACAGAGGGTCGGGATCGCCAGGGCGCTGGCCTCCGACCCGGCCATACTTCTCATGGACGAGCCGTTCGGCGCACTGGACGCCCAGACCAGGAACTTCATGCAGAAAGAGCTGCTGCGCATATGGCAGGAAACCAAGAAGACAGTGATCTTCGTCACCCACTCGGTGGATGAGGCGGTCTACCTGGCCGACCGAATCGTCGTGCTGACCAACCGGCCAGGTAAGGTCAAGAGCGTCTACTCCATCGACCTTTCCCGCCCCCGGGACCGCAGCAGCCCGGAGTTCATCGAGCTGCGCAAAACCGTCCTGGACGAGTTGGAGCAGCAGAGAGAGGGCGTCTGAGATTCACAACGTCTTCTGCGCGGCCACCTCGATGGCCCTCATGATGCTGTCCCTCGGGATCACTATCGACACCGGGATGGTCAATATCTTCTGGATGGTCGGAGCGACTATCGGAGCGCACACTATCGCCAGCGCCCCGTCCTTCTCGGCCATGGTGGCGGCGATGATGGCGTCCTCCATGCTGTTGGCGGGGTACTCCTTCACCCTGACGTCGCGGTCCCCTACCTTCATGGTCCTCTCCTCGATGCGGTTCAGGACCGGGCGGGCGGCTATGACGGCGATGAAGTTGCCATGAGGACGGGTCTCCAGCCTCCGGACGGCGCGGATGATCTCCCTCACCGTGCGCAGGTTCGGCTCCCGCTGGTCCTGCATGATCTTGTAAATGGTCGAGGGAGAGAGCCCGGTCTGAGAGCAGAACTCGTGAATGCTCATCTTGAGGTCCTCTTCCAGCACCTTCCTCAGCGCGTTGCGGAACCCTCCCTCCTCTCGGAGGATCCCGGCCACCAGCTCGTTCTCCAGGGACATCAGGCCTTCTCCTGCCGGACCGCTTTGGCCGCGTTGTCGCCGGCAATGCAGCCCTGGCCGACCGCTCTGGCCACCTGGTACGGGAGGCCGGTGACGTCGCCGCAGGCGTAGACCTTCTCCACTTCGGTCCGCATATCCTCGTTGACCGGTATCTTGCCCGAGGGGTCGGGCATGATCCCAAGCTCCAGGGCGATCTCCATGGAGCCCTTGGCCCCCAGGGCGATGAACACGCCGTTGACGTCGAGCTTCCTGCCTCCCTCCAGCTCCAGGCCGGTGACGGTGTCCCCGCCGGCGATCTTGACCGGCTTGCCTTCCACGATCTCCATGGTGGTCTTCCTGGCCTTCTCCATGAGGTGCTCGGAGACCTTGAGCCCGCGGTTCACCCAGTACACCTTGCTGGCGATCTCCGTCATCAGGATGGCCGACTCCGCGGCCTCGCTCTCCTCTCCGATGACGGCGACGGGGCGGCCTCTGAAGAACCCGCCGTCGCAGGAGGCGCAGTATGATACGCCCTTTCCCAGGTAGTCCTTCTCTCCCGGCACTCCGAGCTTGTTGCGCGCCACCCCGAGGGCGAGCACCAGCGCCTTGGTCCGGACGGTGCGGTCGTGGTCGGTGGTGATGACGAACATGTCGCCGTCCCTCTCCGCCTTGGTGACCTCTTCTTCCAGGAGTTCGGCCCCGAACTTGGCGGCCTGCTCCCGGCCGATCCTCAGCAGCTCGGCGCCCTCTGCGTGGGGGACGCCGAGGTAGTTCTCCACCTCCGCCCTGTTCAGCGCGGAGCCGGCGCTCTTGCCGATGGCCACTGTCCTCACCTTCTTCCTCGCGGCATGTATGGCCGCCTGGAGTCCCGCGGGGCCCAGCCCTACTATGGTAACGTCCGCCTCGGTGTTCATGACGTGAGCAAGAGCGGAGGCCATGATATTATACCTTTGGGTTTAAAAAGGCTTAAAGTGTAAATCAAAGGGGTTTGAGATCAAAGCCTTGACGTCAGCCTCCGCTTGAGGTCGTCCTTGGGCCTCGCTCCGACGTGGCGGTCCACCAACTCCCCCTCTCTGAACACCAGGAGGGTTGGTATGGCCTCGATCTGGAACCGCATAGAGGTCTTGGGGTTCTCATCGGTATTGAGCTTTCCGAACGCCGCCTGGCCCTTCATCTCCGCGGCCAAGGCGTCGATGACGGGGCCCATCGCGCGGCAGGGGCCGCACCAGGGAGCCCAGCAGTCCACCACGGCGACCTTGTGCTTTTTCAAAAAGTCGTTGAAGTTGTCGTCCCTCACCTCGACCGGCTCAGAGGGCCATTCCGCTGCCTTCTCCAGCTCCTGCCTCTTCTTCTCCCTGATGTTCTGCAGTTCGTCCATTTGGATGTCCCCTAACGGTTGTGCTCGAATGAAGCAAAACCTATTGCCCGTTCGGTGATATATACATTTGCGATTATTCTTCCGAAGCCATGAGGAGCTACATTCATTATGTGTTCAGAGTTTTCCTGACCCCCGGTCATTTAGGTCTCTCTCAACATCATGCGGGCAAACTTCATCGTGAAGGGCAAGTTCCTCTTCCGGGCCGCCTGGGGCTGAAGGCCCCCGGTTCGTGGCGATGTTGAGCTGAGCATGAGCGACAGGCGGCTGGACATCCTTATCGACTTCGAGCGGGGGGCGCGGTTCCCCTGCCCGGGGTGCCAGAACGTGTACCATGTCCATGATATCTCGGAGCGTGTCTGGAGGCACCTCAATTTCTTCGGGTACGAGGCCTACCTCCACGTCCGCGTTCCCCGGACCTCCTGTCCGGACCATGGAGTGAAACAGGCGGAGCTACCGTGGGCCAGATCGAACGATAAGATACGCACAGCGTTCCACCGTGCCTTCGGGTTCAAGACCAAGGAGCACTGGAGCATCATGATTCAGCTCCCGACACCG